>DAHVKR010000080.1 GCA_027320785.1 Bdellovibrionales bacterium | reverse complement strand
AGGGTGGAGCAGATGTGATTATGATTTTTGATACGGCAGCTGGAGAGTTGTCGCCGGCCCTGTATCAAAAATATGTTATTCCCAGCTTGTCCGAGTTGGCTCAGGCGTTTCCTCAAAAAATAGGCTATTATTCTAAAGGGACTTTAAGAGATCATTTCCAAAAGGATTGGAGCCTTTTACCATTTAAGGGACAAGGATATGATCACCGACATGATTTAGCTTCTTATTTACAAGAGCCTCGGAACAAGTTTATCCAAGGTAACTTTGATCAAAGTCTTTTGCATTTGGATCCGTCGACTTTTCCTTCTTTTTTAAAAGAATATTTAAAGCCTTTCCAAGAATTATCAAGGGAGCAAAGAAGAGGTTGGGTGTGTGGACTCGGCCATGGAGTTTTACCTAAAACTCCAGAAGAGAACGTGAGGAATTTTGTCAAGATTGTAAGAGAGGTGTTTTCGTGAAAAATTTATTCCAAAAATATGATGTTCCAGCGCCTCGCTATACGTCTTATCCAACTGTACCTTATTGGGAGAATACGCCTTCAACAGATCAGTGGTGTACGAACTTACGAACTCACTTGTCATCGAATGACGCTTCTTTTTCTCTTTATATTCATATTCCTTATTGTGAAACGCTCTGTACATTTTGTGGTTGTAATAATGTCATCACCAAAGACCACAAGAAAGAAGTTCCTTATGTAGAATCGGTTTTGAAAGAATGGAGCCTGTATCTTCAGAATGTGCCTGAGATTCGAAACGCAGAGCTCAAGTTGTTACATTTGGGAGGAGGAACTCCCACATTTCTTTCTGCAGATCATTTAAAACAATTATTAGAGCCCATTTTAAAGTCTGTAAAAGTAGCCAAGAACTTTGAAGGATCCATTGAGGTCGATCCACGAAGGACGACGGCTCTTCAGCTGCAGGCTTTGCGAGAATTAGGTTTTAATCGAATTAGCTTGGGGGTTCAGGATTTTGACCCAGAAGTACAAAGACTCATTAATCGCCTTCAACCTTTTGAGATCACAGAACGCATCACTGAAGAAGCGCGGCAGTTGGGATATCAATCAGTGAATTTTGATTTGATCTATGGGCTGGCTCGACAAACAAAAGATTCTATTCTGACAACAGTCTCTAAAACTCTCGAACTTCAACCGGACCGAATTGCACTGTATAGCTTGGCGCTTGTTCCTTGGATTAAGCCAGCTCAGAGGCTTTTTAAGGACGAAGACCTGCCAGCTGGAGAAGAAAAAAGAACTCTTTATGAGGTCGCACGATTTGCTTTATTAGATGCGGGCTATGTGGAAATTGGAATGGATCACTTTGCTCTTCCTCAGGAGGCCTTGAGCCTGTCACAGAAAAAGGGTGAGCTACATCGTAATTTTATGGGTTACACAGATCAAAAGACGCCTGTGTTGCTGGGATTGGGCGTGAGCTCAATCAGTGAAACTCCAGATATGTTTCACCAAAATGAGAAAGTCTTGCCCACTTATTTTCAACAGATTGAAAAGGAAAAGATTCCCACTTTTCGGGGTCATGTTTTGACAGATGAGGATAAAAGACAAAGACAACAAATCCTGGAGTTTATGACTAAAGGGAAAGTGAAGTTGGCAGAAAGTCAGCTGAAGGAAGCTCGAGAATTTTTAAAAGAAATGGAAAAGGATGGCTTGATTCAATTTCAAGAATCGTTTCTTATTTTAACAGAGAAGGGGCATCCTTTTTTGCGGAATGCCTGTCTTTTCTTTGACGAAAGACTGAAAAGAAAACAACCCACGACGCAGGTCTTTTCAAAAGCGGTATGAGTTCAAATAAAATCGCAATTATTGGAGCTGGATTTTCAGGTCTCACCTTAGCTTGGGCATTAGAGAAGCAGGGTTTTGAGGTGGAGATATTTGAGGCTCGCTCCACTTCGGGTGGAATGATTCAAACAACTCATCAAAAAGTACCGGCCGAGTCTGCGGCGCATGCTCTTTTGGCGAGTGCAGATGTGGAGGAATTAGCTTCTGATTTGAATATCGAATTTGTTCCAGCAGGTTTTATTTCAAAATCAAAGTGGATTTTTCGTGGAGGCCCTCGAAAATGGCCTCTGACTTGGAAAGAAACTTTGCGATCCATGGGGATTCCGCGACGTCCTCGTCCTTCTCAAACAGTTGAAGACTGGGTCCTTCAACACGGCAGTCGTGAACTCTGTGATTATGTTGTAGAGCCCGCTTTGCAGGGTATTTATGGTGCCACCTCTAGTCAGCTGAGTGCCAGTCTTGTTTTTTCTGGATTTTTTAATAAAAAACAAAAAACCCCTCAAGGGCAGTGGCGGGGGAGTGTGGCTCCACTGAATGGAATGGGTGAACTTATCCAGAGTCTTTCAAAACGCTTTAAAATTCATTATCAATCAAATACTTCGATTGTAGACCTTCAGTCTGCATTCCAATATGTCGTCGTAGCGACTAATTTACATGATGCGGGTCTTCTTTTGCAGAATCTTAAACCTTCATTGTCACAGGACTTACTAAAACTACCTCGTGTTTCACTACAGTCGGCAACTATTTCCTATTCGGGTAAGAGTTCTCGTATTCGCGGATTTGGTTGTCTTTTTCCTCAGAAAGAAAATTTTGAAAGTTTGGGTGTATTATTTAATTCAGACCTTTTTGCGAAAAGAGGTCAAAACAGTGAAACTTGGATTTTTCGTGATCATTTGGATGTGAGTAGCCCCCTTTTAATTAAAAAAATTGAGCAAGATCGATTACGACTTGATTCAACTCCTATCAATATTGATTTTTGTGAGATTCATCGTTGGCCACAGTCCTTACCTCTCTATGGAGTTGAGTTAGAAGAGTTTTTGAAAACGTATTTTCCTTCTCGAAATTTTGGATCTCGAGTGACAGATCAAATTTATTTGACGGGTAATTACTTAGGTGGCCTGGGGCTTTCTAAAATTCTTAACTATAACAAGAGACTAGCTCAAGTCCTGAAAGAGAGAGTTTCGTGAGGAAAGTGATTTTAATAAACGTGGGGACTCCTTCCTCTTTTGAACCAGATGATGTAGGAGTTTACCTGAAAGAATTTTTAATGGATGAGAATATTATATCGATACCTCGTCCATTTCGAGATTTTTTGGTGAAAGGTTTAATCGTCCCCAAAAGAAAATATTCATCCGCTGAAAAGTATAAAAAAATATGGACAGACCAAGGGTCGCCCTTACTTGTAGGGTCGGAATCTTTGAAAAAGAAACTTCAAGAGTATTTAGGAGCATCATGGCAAGTCGAGATCGGAATGCAGGTGGGAAAGCCCTCTCTAAAAGAGGTTTTAGAAAATTCATTGAAGTCTTCTGATGAAATTTATTTCTGCCCACTCTATCCCCAGTATGCAACGGCGACGACAGGCGGAGCCCTTCAGTTACTCAAATTTTTATCTCATGGGATCAGAGTTCAAATTTTATCTCCCTTTTATCAAGAACCTTGGTTTATTCAGTCTGCGAGTGAGAAAATAAAGATGCAGTTAAAACCTCATGATTTTCTGCTTTTATCCTACCATGGACTACCTGTTTCGCAGTTGAAAAAACATCGGGTCTCATGTTATCAAACAGAAGTTTGTTGCGAAAAATCAGCGGCCTGTATCGAGAACTGCTATCGTGCGCAATGTTTGATGACATCTAAGCTCATACAAAAAGAACTTCAGCATGATCAAGTTGTAACAAGCTTTCAAAGTCGATTAGGCAAAGGAAAATGGATTGAACCTTCCAGTCAAGAGATAGTGAATGATCTTTTACAGCAAGGTGTTCGACATCTAAAGGTAGCCTGTCCGTCTTTTGTTGTAGATTGTCTGGAGACCTTGGAAGAGATCGGTATGGAGTTGAAAACTCAATTTCTTCAAAGGGGCGGGGAAAGTTTTGAGTTGATCCCCTGTGTGAATGACTCGGATGCTTTTATCCAGGGTCTTGGGAATCAACTCAAGAATCTAAAATTGACTATTTAAACCAATTATTCAAGTAGATCGATACGGCATGTTCTGCAACATGGTCAAATCCATCTTGATTCAAGTGGAACGCATCATAAATAATAAATGGGTTCACTTGAACTTTCAGCATAGCTTGTTTGTCTGTTTGGCTTTGGATATCTCCGCCTGTTTGAGTCATGTCAGATGCGGGCGAGATTTGATCAGGTGGCAGAGTTTGCTGAGCCGCTAAGCCTGTATCTGTGTTTCCATAGTAGTATTGCATCAAACCGTAGTGTTGGATGTAGAAGACCTTCTTCTGATCAGCTACTTCAGCCACTCGCTTTGAAAATCTCAAAAGAGCAGAGTTGAGTTCCAGGGGAGAGGGACGACCCATATCATCATAGGCCTTGCTATAATCTTTCACAGGATGGTTCAATGTAAAACGTGGAAAATCATATCCTGAAATGAGGATTCTAATATCAGGGCGGATGCTTTGATATTTTTGAATGATTGTTTCAAGATGTGAAATCACATGATCAAAAAGTGCATTTTCTTGATCAGCTGTCATGGCCTTATTCCAAAGAGCAATCAGATCATTTCCTCCAAGACTGAGATAAAGTGCTTTAACCTTTGGATCCCGTAAGGATAATTGAGTCGCCTTATCAAATGGAGTTCCTTCCCAATTATCAGCATGAATTCCAATTTTCGTCGTCGTCATGCAAGTTGAGCTCGTTGCGACATCTTTTATACCGACCTTAAGAAAGGCTTTATCAAGGCTGTTATAAGTACATACAAAAGCGGCCCAACTATCACCGGCTACGACGACAGTCTGAGAAGCTTGTTTACAGGAAGTGAGAGAGAGTAATCCAGCAATAAAAAGTAGTTTCCATTTCATAGGGTGTTCTCCTTTACAAGACTTCAGTCGGCCGTCTAGTACTGGAATTTAAGTCCAGGGCACTTCTTCTATGGGGAAATGCGGAAAACTGGACCAAAGTAACGTCTCAAATAAAGTCCTAGCAGGGCTCCGTAAATTGTCACTTGAACGAAATTTCTTCAGTTTTGGTGGGATCTAACTCAACCAATGAATCCTAGGGTGGGCTAGAGATTTGCGTAGGAAGAGGGGGAATCAAGAGGAGCTCTTTTTGAATGCTAAACCGCTTTAAAACCCTACGTATGACACATATGTTTCTTATTAGTTTTTTTAGCTTTATGGCGGGAGCGGCCACTGTTTTAGCATTGCAACCTCATAATTTTACTGAAGAGATGAGCCCCGCAACATTGCAAGATGAGAGCGCTCGTCCTCCATTCTGGGAAGCAGATGAAACAGAAAATGACCCTCTCGATCTAAATTTAGAGGTCTTGAATATTGATCCTGAAAAATCTCCTGAGATTACAAATGAGACAGTTGATAATATTCTCTCTGATTATGAGCATCGAATTTCACCTGATTTTCAAATACCAGATCTCATTTTTAATCAAACGAAGTTTTGGTTCCGTGTATATACTGAATTTGATTCAACTAAAAAAATTATTCATGACTCTCTTCATCCCCAGATTATTTATGATGTCGTGGATGTTTCTGATATTTTAGCGCAGCCGGCTCGAGCGGCTTGGCTCAATAATGTAAAGGCTCAAAAAGCTGTTTCAAAAAGAGTGTCTGAGATTCGGCGCAAGTTGAAAAAAATGGCCCGCATGAATCCAAAAGATATGGATGATGAAGAAAAGGGATGGCTTCAACAATTTGATGAAATTAAAGGCTCTCGCAAAAAAATCATTTTAACAGCGGCCCGATCAATGCGAGTTCAAACTGGCCAAAAAGACTTTTTTGAGAGAGGTCTGTCTATTAGTAGCCGTTATTTAGATGGAATGGAGACGATTTTTAAACAAAAAAATCTTCCGATTGAATTAACGCGACTTCCATTTGTAGAGTCGAGCTTTGTAATAGGAGCAACAAGTAAAGTCGGAGCTGCGGGAATCTGGCAATTTATGCCGGGTGTGGGACGACAATTTATGATTGTGAACAGTCGCATGGATGAAAGGCGAAATCCTTGGAAAGCAACGGAAGCTGCGGCTAAGCTTTTAAAGGAAAACTATACTATTCTTCATAAGAGCTGGGGATTGGCTTTAACTGCTTACAATCATGGTCCTGCGGGCGTTCGCTTGGCTATGAAAAAACTAGGAACTCGTGATATCGCAAAAATTGTAAGGAGTTATCGTTCTCGTAATTTTGATTTTGCCTCTGCTAATTTCTACACTTGCTTTTTAGCAGCACTGCATGCGCAAATGTATAAAGATGTTCTTTGGTCAGATCATATATATGAACCCTCTCTTTCTTATGAAGTTGTAAAGGTCAAGAAGTCACTTCATTCTCAGAAGTTGGCGGAGATGATGGGATTGTCGGCTGAACAGTTTTTACTTTATAACCCTGAGTTGGACAGAAGTTTTAAAAAGAATGATCTAATTCCCAGAGGGTATCGTTTATTTATACCTTCAGAAGAAAAAGAAAGTATTCAAAAGACAGTGGCTCTACGAAGCAATTCCATTGTTATTCAATAGTAGTATTGTGACCTCTTAGCCAAATGTGAATGCGTAGGCTTCAACATCTGGATCTTGAAACTCAATTTCAAAAGTATGTTCACCATTATGTGCTGGGTTAGGATCGCGTATTAATTGA
>DAHVKR010000007.1 GCA_027320785.1 Bdellovibrionales bacterium | reverse complement strand
GTATTCAGCTGAGTGCTGCTCGCCTCCGTTTTTGAGTAAATGTACTGCTCGATATTCGTAGTCTAAATTTTTAAGATTGAGCGCAATACGCACCCGATAGGACGTCGAGCTTCTAAAGTAGTTATAGAGGATAAAATTTGACATGGTGCTATTCTAAATTCTTGATGGAGGACTGGCAAGTAACCCAAGGCGTCACATCGGAGACAGGGGCTTATTCTTGTATTAATCTATTTCAAGATCTCATTTATTTAGATTTGAATAGGGAGTTATTCGATGAAACTTTTAATCGTCATATTATCAACTTTTTTTACAGTTGCAGCTTCAGCCGCTAATTATACAGATCTCGCTTTCGAGGCAGGATTCAGAAATCAAAATGCAGATGTGACAAACTCAGATACGAGTGCTCAGACTGCTTATCAGCTAGGTCTTTCCGCAGCTTTCCCTATGGTAAATAGTTGGAGTTTTCGGACTGGGCTTTTCTATACACAGAAAAACTTTCAGGTAAAAGCTACACCTAATCAAAATTATAAATTTACCTATGTGGAAATTCCAGCCACTGCCATGTACAAATTCATGGATTATGCGGGAGTTTATGGAGGCTTGAATGTTTCCATGAATATGGACAGTGATTGTAACAATAATACATGTCACAAAGTTGAGTCACTCGTTACACCAATTGTGATTGGTGCCGCTTTTAAATTCGCACCTCAATTTGGCGCCGATGTATATTTCGAAACTTACTCTGGAAAAATTGAGCAAAACACAAAAAACATAAAAGCTATCGGGGCCAACCTGATGGTAACTTTCGACTGATTATGAAGCTGGGTAGTCTTCAATCATCAAGCATAGATGGTGAGCTTGTTATTGTAAGCCGAGATTTATCCCGACTTACAAAAGCATCCGATATCGCTCCTAACTTGCGAACGGCCCTTGAGAAATGGAGTGAAGTCGAGGCTTTGCTTCACGAGCGAGCGGATCAACTTGAAAAAGGAACAGTTCATTATCAAGCCTATGATGAAGCTAAAATGTGTTCGGCTCTGCCGCGTACTTGGCTATTTGCAGATGGGTCTTCTTTTATTTATCATGTGAAACTTGTTCGAATGGCCCGTAAAGCGCCACTTCCAGAAACCTTGGAAACGGTTCCACTGATGTACCAAGGTGAATGTGGAAAATTCCTGAATCCTTTAGAAGATATTCCCCAAAGAGATTTTTCATATGGAACAGATTTTGAGGGTGAAGTGGGGGTTGTCACAGATTTTGTCCCCATGGGAACAACACCCGAAGAGGCACTAAAAAAAGTTCGCCTCGTTCTTTTAATCAATGATGTTTCTTTACGTGGATTGATTCCAGCTGAGCTCGCGCAAGGGTTTGGTTTTTTTCAAAGTAAACCAGCCAGCGCTTTGAGTCCTTTGGCGTTGACGCCAGATGAGCTGGGGAGAGCCTGGAAGCAGGGTCGTATTCATTTACCTTTAGAAGTGAAGTACAACGGCTCTTTTTTTGGTCATGCGGACGCAGGAGCGATGCATTTTGATTTTGGGCAGCTGATTGCTCACGCAGCTAAGACACGCGATCTTCCGGCAGGCGCTATTATCGGAAGTGGAACTGTTAGCAACGAAGATCATTCCAAAGGCTCGAGCTGTTTAGCTGAAAAAAGAATGATTGAAACCATCGAGACGGGTCAGCCTAAAACTCCTTTTATGCAGGTCGGAGACACCATTGAAATCATGATGAAAAATGAGCATGGTGAAAATTTATTTGGACGGATCTTTCAAAAAGTCAAAAAGGTTCCATGAAACCCATTTTAATATTGAATCGCTTTTCGAATCAGGCCTCGGCACTACGCCAGCATTTTGAGGAAAACTTTTCAATTCATAAAGACATTCGAAGCGAAAGATTTGTTTGGGATTACTGGTACGTCAAAAACCAGTATCAGTTTATGCGAACCCCTGCCTATTACTATTTCCCTAAAAAAATCTACCAACAATTTCACTCTCAACTTGTGCAGTGGGGACGAGAAGTTTTGGGCTGTCATGATGTCTCACCCACTTGGCTTTCTTATTATGTAGATGGTATGGAACAAAGAATGCATTCGGACGTACCTCATGGGCCCTGGGCGTGGGTTTACTCTTTGACACCTTCTAAGCGTGAATTTAAAGGCGGCGAAACTTTTATTTTAAAACCTCAGACTCTTCAATATTGGCAAAATTTTGTTGAAGAAGAGAATCGAGAACAGTCATCTTATATGGAAATCATTCAGCCTGATTTTAATCGACTCACGGTCTTTGACCCTCGCTTTCCACACGGAGTGACACCTGTTCGAGGAACTTCTGATCCATTACAGGCAAGATTGGTTATTCATGGGTGGTTTGTAGAGCCTCGCCCCTATGTTGTGGGAGGTTTGACTCCAGCTCAAGTGCAGAAAAAATTGCAGCCGGCTTTGGTTGAAATGTCAGGAGTGCTTCAACAACTTCATCATTTTCATGGAACCGTGAGCTTAAGATTATCGGTCACTGCAAAAGGTGATGTTTCTCGTTTTCAATGGCTAACGGATACACTTGTTTCCTTGTCTCAAAATGAGACAGAAATAAAGCAGCTTAAGAAATGGATCCAAGTTCGATTTTCTAACACTTGTTTCCCAAAAACGTCATCGGCATCTCAGGTGACGGTTCCTTTGCTTTTTAGGTAAATATAACTGTACTTCGTTGGCACAAACTCTGAAGAGTTTAAAGAATATGAAAACATCTACTCTTTTCATTATTCTTTCAATCTTTGTCTCAAATTGGGCTTTTGCTGGCTCTGTGGGCATTCAAAGAACCCTTCGGAACCTCTATCAAATTGTGAACAATCCTGAAGCGCAAAAAGTAGAATCTCAGGATCTTATTCTTAAAGATTATAACTTAATCGTGAACTCGGCGACTTGGTGGTCAGGATCCCCACAGGCAGAGGCTTTGTGGGAGAATCTCGCCCAGTCTTTAAAAAAAGAACTCAATGTCATTGTTGTTTACGATGCTCCTAAGCAGGATCTTTCGAAAATCAAAGAAAAAAGCCCCGCTTCAGTTTCTTATGAGTTTTTTGATCAAAATCGAGAATTTTACTATTGGTTTTCGAGACCCACTCTGATGAGCGCGGTTTTAATTGGTCCTGATGGAAAAATTCTTTTTGAGGGTCTTTTGAATTCGACTCAGTCTATTGATCAGATAAAGTCTTTAGTGAAAAAGAAGGACTAAATTATTTTACAGGTTGAAAGTGTTCACTAATCATTTGGTGTAACTTGTGAGCAACTTCAGCGCGACTCATCTCAACTGTTGAGTGAAAAGGCTCTAAAAATTTCACTTCGACATCCACGTGTCTTAAAGACAAGGCTTTAAAGAAGGCTGTTGTAAAAGGGATATCGCCATACCAACATACACTATCACGATTCTTAAAAGTAAACTCTTCACCCTCTACCGATTTGAAATTGAAAACATAAGGTAGAATAGGAACGCCTGCATGTGCGGCAGATGTAATAAGAGTTCTTTTAAAGGGTAAAACATGTTCTCCGTTATGCGAAGTGGCTTCAGGGTATAGGCACACGTTAAAGCCATCTTTAAGCGATTGAATTATCTGTTCGAGCTCTTGCTGAATTCCGAGTCGGCTTCGCCTTTCTACATAGATACAGCCCCCCATTTCCGTGAGAAGCCCCAGAAATGGAGTTTGTCTCATTTCAACGGATGTCACAAAGAGCATGGGGCGAATAGAGCAGCTGGCAAGAATATCGATAAAACCCAAGTGGTTTCCAATCACGAGGCCTGGAGTTCCGGAGGGAGGGGGATTCACAACTGTCACTCGAATTTGAAAATACTTGCAAACCACTTTAGCAATCCAATTTGCTAAACGTGAGAATTTATATTTTCGTTTGAAGGGGTCTTTAACAAAGTGGTGAATCCAGTAGCCTCTGGCAAGGTAGAGCCACATTAAGAAATGGAAAGCGGTAAGGCGGAAAATAACTCTAAAGAATGTTGAAATAATATTCACACTTTAAATTTAGTTGGCGCTTGTTTTAAGGTCAAGGCTGCGTTGAGACTTGTTCGGAATTGCGGCGTTTCCAGAAATAGCGATTGAGATTTTCTCTATCGAGAATTGTGAGAAAGTCAATGCAGCCAAACTCTTCATCCCAAGCGGGCTCGCCCCCTAGGCAGGCCCCCATTTCTAAGTATTGTTTAAAAAGTCCTGGAATAAGGCTTTGGGCTTCAAACTTTTCTGTTGAAGTGAGGCTTCTTTTATAATGAGCTTCCCAGGCTTCAAAATCTGGCATGCTATAAGCCAATGTGGGAGGGCAAAGATATTCCGGAGTGAACTTTCTCATTTCGTAAAAATACCGGTGAAGTAAAGCAGCCTCCCTTGGGGTTTTAATAGGGATGCTCGCGCATCCGAAGATAAGTTGAGCCTGACTTTTATTGATATACTCGGAGAGTCCTCTCCAGAGTAGCGATATAACAAGAGCTCTTCGGTAGTTTTGCTTAATACAAGCTCGTCCGAGCTCAATTTTCAGACCATCGGTACGAAGTATTCGATCCAGATTGAATTCGCGAGAAGCATAGAAATCGGGCATTGATGGGTTGAGATGGAGACGGCACGTGGCGGCTATTTGGCCGGTTCTTTCATCAACAATAATGAGGTGGTCGCACTGAAAATCATGATGATCAATGTCCCAGCCTGATTTTTTAAAACTGCCTTTTAATTCTTTTTGAAAAACTTCATATCGAAGTTGAAATGCCTTTTTCAGTTCGTCAATTTGATCTGCCGTTTTAAGGCGAAATGAACCAATTTTTTGATCAATCGATATTTTGGGTTCAAACCTGTGAATTTTATGAAGTCTGAGGTAGTAATACTCTTGAAAAGCTTCTGTTACTTTTTGAATCACAAAACCCTCCCCTACGATAAGTTTGGCATGGCAATGTCGAGATCTGGTTAAGGTCTTGTGGATTTTAAGTTGGGATACAATAAAGTTTACGAAGAGGTTTTGATTACAATAGAACTAGCTTTTCGCAATCTTTCAAGAACAGGTGCCCACTCAGGCTGACTCATAAAGCTCTGATATTGAAAAATCAGACAATCCGCAGGGCCTTCGGCCAGTCGTCTTAATTCCGAATAAAGAGAGCGGGCTGCATTCTGAGGGGAGGAAGAGAACTGTAGGAGGGAATAGGTTTTTAGAGATGAAGGTTTCTGGATTTGAACTCCCTCGACTTGATCGGGAAGCTCTCGAAGTTTGAGATTGAGTGTTTCTAAGATGTCAGATGGAATCTTTCCTTCTACCCAAAAGAGGGGCTTTGAGGGCATGTAGTGATGTTTCATGTGCCCTGGAGATTCGGATTTTGTAATTTGAGCCTTCCATTTAAACGAGATATTTTGAGCTTTAAGATAGTCTTCAATTTCTTGGGCAAGGATATGTCCTGGGCGCAAGATCGCTATTTCATCTTGATCGATTAAAAGAACGGTTGATTCAATTCCAATGGAAGAAGCGCCTCCTTCTACGACAGGAATTTGACTTTGAAATTCGCTTTCCACATGTTGCGCGAGCGTTGGGCTTGTATGTCCGAAAAGATTCGCGCTTGGGGCCGCGAGAGGAATTTTCAACTTATTTAAAATCTCCTGAGCGACTGGGTGCTGAGGACAGCGAATGCCAACTCTCTCGAGGCCTGCGGTGATCAAGTCAGAAACAAGCTTTCTTTTGCGGAGGACAAGGGTCAAAGGCCCGGGCCAATATTTTTCGGCAAGTTTTTCGGCAATTAAGGGCCACTCGCTTGTTAAACCTTGAGCTTGAGATGTATCTGTAACATGAACAATGAGAGGATCAAAAAAGGGTCTTTTTTTGACTTCAAAAATTTTTTTAAGAGCTTTTTCCGATGTGATTAGACCTGCAAGGCCATAAACTGTCTCTGTTGGGATAGCGACAACATCTTCACTTTTTAAATGCTCCAGAGCTTCCTCAATCGAGATAATCATGAATTCAGATTACTCTTCTTTCTTGAGAATGACGAAAGAATTTTTTTGATATGTAAAAAAGGTGATGAGTGTACTTGTCAGGTACGTCAGACCTAGAATGATAGCGGCTAATATAAGGGGAGTAGAAAATTCAGGCACGAGGGGGAGTTGGAATACGCGATTGAGAATAAAATAAGCAATGAGGTAGCTCGAACTGAGCCCCATAATCAATGAAAGGCTAGAAAGTAAAAGGACCTCCAAGTGTCTGACACGAAGGATAGACTTGAGTGCCCCTCCCAGAACTTTCAATAGGTGAATTTCTGTTGCGCGGCGATTGTTTTCCGAAATTAAAAGAAAAACAATGGCCAATAAGCCCGTGAGAAATGAAAGTCCCGTCATAAGTCTCAAAGCTCCGCTAATTTTTTTTAAATTCTGAATAATGTCACGGATAAGGCGCTCAATATCCACAATTGAAATATTAGGGAACGCTTTTGAGACACTTCGGATAACATGTATTTTGTTCTCTGGGGTTAGGTAATAGGTCGAAGCCAAATAAGTATGAGGAGCCTCATTTAAAATGCCATTTTGAAATACTATAAAAAAGTTCGGGTCAAATCGACTCCACTGGACAGAGCGAACATTTTTAATCTCTGCGGAAATTTCAATACCTTGAACATCGAAAGTCAAAATATCTCCGATGTGAAGATGAAGTCGATTCAGATATTTTTGCTCAACAGAAATAAAGGGGTATTTCTGAGAACTTTCATAGGTGAATGAGAAGGGCTCACCTTCTATGATTTTATCATCACCTGTAAGATGAGTCCGATAGGTGAGATTGACAGAGCGATTTCGAAATCTCTCTTCAGTCTGATCTTCACGCGTTTGGAAAATTCCTTTCTTTTCTATTCTTTCGAAAGTTTTTCCATTGATTTTGAGTATACGTGCACGAACCAGGGGAGAACTCGATTTTATTTTAAAGCCCTCTTGGTCCAAAAATTTCTGCAAAGGTTGGAATTGTTCTTGCTGAATATCAAACATAAAAAGCGAGGGGCGTTCGGCCTCACTTCCAAGAGTCATCATGGAGTCAAAACTGTTTTGTAGTTGGGGCATTAGGTTGAGAACGGAGGCGCAGATGCCAGCCGTGACAATAAAGGCCCAACTAGCAGTGGATTGCCGTGACAGAGCTTGGAGGGGGTAGCTAAGAGTCCACTGAGTCCAGGGAATTTTTCGAAGTGCATTTAAGATAATCCAGCCCGAGAAGATCAGAATAAAGCAAACACCTAAAATGGCGACAAAAAAGTAAGTTCCATTTTTCCAAGAACGACTGGCGTAGATAGCAAACGGCCAGATTGTTAAAAGGAGTGGAAGTAGTCGCGAGACGCCACTTTGATCTGAGGACATGGAATCTTTAAGAAGTCTGAAAAGTGCTGTGCCGGATTTTCTGAAGGGAAAGGTGAGGGCGATCAACAAGATGATTTGGCATATCCAAATAAAAGAAATCTCATGCCAGGTGACTCGAAGAATGAAATGAGTTGCAAGCCATTCACGGATAAAATTTTGCATAAGGGGTATGCTAAGAAATACGAGTCCTGTGGATAAGATTGTGGAAAGAAGGGCTGTTAAAACGGATTGAAAAAATTCAATTGCTTGAATTTTCCATCGAGAAAGCCCAAAGATCGCCAAAGCTGCTTTTTCTTTTTGATGCTCAAGAGACCATATTTGCAAAAGATAGAATAGACTCAATCCACAGAATAGAAGGGTGACTAAGCTAGAAAGGCCAAGAAAATCTGACAGTCTTTGTGTGGGTCCCGACATTTCATCGGGTAAACTTTTGTACGTACTGATGTCAATGGCGGGATCTTTGAGATCCTGTTTCAGTTTCTGGGCTAGCTTGTCCACATCGGTGGAGGGATTAATCTTAATAAGTCGTAGTGTTGTGAAGGTACTTCCAAATTGAATCAGATTCGTTTTTTTTAAATCTTTTAAATGAATAAAAACAGTTGGTGCTAAATTGGCTAATCTGAACGTCTGAGAGGGATCTTCTAAAACAAAATCAGAAACGTTAAAATCGGCATCTCCAAGATGGACTTTCTCATTGAGCTTTAAATTCATTAAACCTTTGAACTCATGAGAGGCCCAAAGGTGAAGAGGAAAGAGCTCACGTGAAGTGGGAGTTTTCTCTTCTAGTTTCAATTTTCCATAAAATGGATAAGTATCTTCAACAGCTCGAACCAGCACGAGACGGCTGTCATGTGGAGTATTGAGCATGGCAAAGAACTCATAACTAGAGGAGATTTGCCCCTTGTTGGCGACATCTTTGCGAATCAGATCAAGCTCCTGAGGGGTGAACTCACGACGAGACTCAATGGAGACATCAGCTGAAAGAATTTGACGGGCTTGAGTTTCCAAGCTTTGTCGAATGCTGGTTTGCGAGCTCTCGCTCATCAACCAGCCCCAAAAACCTAAACAGAGAAAAAGTGACGTTAGCAGTACCTGTGCTTTTTTTCTCCAAAATCGCTTCAAACTGTAGAGAAATAGAAAGCTCATTTGTGAATTTGGCCTTGTGATAATTTCAGCTCTGAATCACAGAGCGCAGCGAGCTCTTCATTATGAGTCACAATCACAGACGTAAGATTATGCTTTCGAACTAAGTCGAAATAAAGTTTCATGACTCGATTACCAGTTTCGTTATCCAAACTCCCTGTAGGTTCATCGGCCAGTAAGACAAGGGGCTTTGTAGCGAGCCCTCTCGCGATAGAAACTCTTTGGCACTCACCACCGCTCAGCTCTCCTGGGTAGTGAGACATTCGATCTTCAAGGCCGACTTCTTTTAAAAGCCTTTGAGCCTCCTCAAAAGGAGAAGCTTTTTTGAGGATTTGCAGGGGAAGTGCGACATTTTCCAAAGCTGTTAGATGCGGGATGAGATAGTAGTTCTGAAAAATCAAAGAAATATTTTGAGCTCTAAAATCATTTTGCTTATGAGGTGGAATTGCAAATAAATCCCTTCCCTCAATCAAGATTTGTCCCGAGTCTGGTTTGTCGAGGCCAGCCAATAAACTGAGAAGTGTGCTTTTCCCGCTTCCAGAGTGGCCTGTAATAGCGATAATTTTCCCTTTAGGGATCTGGAAGTTTATATCCTTCAGAATTTCCAACGGGCCTTGCTGGGTCTTAAATGATTTCGAAAGATTTCTGATTTCAATCATAAATTTGGTTGCAAATATTTATAGATATTTTTTGCGATGATGGCATGGCCCTTTGCATTGGGGTGTATCCCATCTTTCTGATTGAGGCTGGAAATGCCAGCCACGTCTTTTAAGAGAAAAGGAATCAGCTGGATATGATATTTTTTCGCCAGTCGAGGGTAGATTTTTTCAAACTGATCTTTGTTGCGGCCCTGATAGTTGGGTGGCATTTTCATACCGGCAAGAATGACTTTGACATGAGCTTCGGTCAGAAGAGCTAGAGCTTGGTCTAGATTTTTCTCTGTGGCTGAGGCCTCTATTCCACGAAGGCCGTCATTAGCCCCCAGGGCTAGGATCACCATTTGAGGAGGTTTTTTAAGTGTCCAGCGTACACGAGAAGGAGCTGATGCTGAGGTCGAGCCACTAATCCCCTCGCTGATAACCTTCCAGTTGTTCCCATTTTTATTAAATATTTTCTGTAGTTGAGCTGGAAAGGCTTCCTCAGCTGAAACACCGTAACCCTCAGTCAGTGAGTCTCCAATAATCACGAGGCTGTGATTTAGAGATGGGGGCGATTGAGCGCCTGCCATAACAGAAAATAATAGTAAAACCAGAGTCTTCATTATTATGAAGACCATAACTGAAACTTTTGGCATTGAAAACAAGGTTCGAGGATTTCATAATAGAGTTAAGAGATGTCTGGAGGGATATGTCTCATTCTCTGTCATCCATCAGGTCCTTGCTCTTAAACGCAAGTTATGAACCGATGAGGATCGTCAGTTGGCAAAAGGCGCTCATCCTATGGTTCCAGGGTAAAGTCGAAGTTCTTGAGTATCATTCGGTCTTTGCCAGGTCTGTTTCGTCTAGTTTCAAGCTTCCCAGTGTTCTGCGGCTCAAGACCTATGTCCGGGGAAGAACTCATACTCACGTGAGATTTTGCCGTGAGAATGTCTACATTCGAGACAACTATACCTGTCAGTATTGTGGAAATAGGTTTTCAACCAAGCATCTCACTTTGGATCATGTTATGCCGGCTTCGCGAGAAGGAAAAAAAGAATGGCATAATGTGGTTTCAGCCTGTCGTTCTTGTAATCAGAAAAAAGCGAATAAGACCCCTCACGAGGCGCGCATGCCTCTTTTGAGAGAACCGAAAATGCCAGCCTGGCTACCCTTAATGGAATTTGAAGTGGGGGGAGAGGAAATGCCCATGGTTTGGAAGCAATACTTAAGGCTGTCTGGATGATGATTTCAAGCGAAGTACTGAAGGGCGTATTTCAGATTCCCTCTTCCGAAGCAAGAGATCTTAAGAAAAAAATTCTGAAGCCGCCGCAAGCCTCCAATAGTCACTATTTTAGTTACGAAGAAGATCCAACATGTTGGAGTTTGGCCTACAAACTACAAGATCACATTGTGACAGTGGCCTCATTCTACATTGAGAGTCACATGCTTTTGAGTGCAGGCGCGCCTTATCGCCTTCGAGGCATGGCAACAGATACAAACTATCAAGGCCAAGGGTATGGAGAAAAAGTTCTTTTAAAAGCCTTCGAAATTCTCGAGACAAAAAGATGTGATCTGCTGTGGTGTAATGCTCGAATGCGAGCTGTCCCTTTTTATTCAAAACTAGGATTCCAGACCATTGGTGATGTTTTTGAGATAGAGGGAATCGGTCCACATAAAGTCATGTACAAGAGATTCAATCCTCGATAAAATTTCTGAGGGAATGAATAAAGAAAAAGCTCTACTAACAGCCGTAACAGAAATTATCAGTGAGACCAATGGGATTGGGCTCATTGATACTTTGGATCTTTTAATCTCATCTGATTTGCCAGAAAAATCTAAAGAGGCTTTTGAGTCTGTCCTTGAATTTCGGCAGATGGTGAATCAATTCAGAATTGATAAGTTGTCTATAGGAGCGTTGCTGGCTCACCCTGTTTCAAAAACCTTGTTTGAGTTTTTTCGACAAATGCCTCTGAAGTATCGAGAAGAACATACTCATTTGACGGGAGCCGTAACGGCAGAGTTTGTATACCCTCGCCTTATGAAACTTCTATCCGGCCCTTATAAAGAAATATATGAAAAAAAGATTGTTGGAGTATATGGGGCTGATGCTTTGCCGATTAAAACGGTTGAAGACGTCGATAAGCTCATGCGGTTAAAAGAAAATGAAGGCTTTTCGGCTTATCTCAATATTCTCTACTTACCACAGCTTGTTTTCATCAGTCGAGAAGCCCATATGGCCGCAGCTGAGCACATTGCCCGCGAACTTTATCATAAGTACAACGTGGGATTTGTGCGTTTGAAGTTTTCACTTTCACGCGCAACAGCTTCAAGTTCAGAACAAATTCCAGGAATTGAAGAAGTGACTCCCGAAGATGTGGTTTTGGGTCTTTACGAGGGGTTCGAAAAGTTTAGAAAAGATCACCCTGACTTCAAATATGTTCTGTCTCCTTCATTTCGCAAGGAAGCTCATCGATACAACTCTGCTAAATATAAAACACGTAAAGAGGATTTTTTAGCCCAAGTAGATGAAATTCTCAAAATAATTGATAAGCACCCTTTTCTTGAAAAAATTCTTTGTGATGTGGATACGGTTGGTGACGAGAAGGAGCTCTATAGAAAAGAACACTTTAACGAATTGCAGGTGGGTTTTAGAAAACTGCAATACCGTGGGTTTCATCTTCGCTCACATCATGGCGAGACATTCCATACCCTTCGAAAGGGTATTCAAGCGGTCGATAATGCAATGAATATCTGGCATATCGATACGCTGGAACATGGGGTGAGTTTAGGAATCAATCCTAACTTTTATTTTCATCGATTATTTCAAGAAGTTTTGAAAAAAAATCAGCATGGCGAGAAAATTATTCCTCAAGACAGCTATTATCGTGAAGTGACTGAGTTAGATTGGGGAGTTTACAAGCCGGTTCTTGATAAGCTACTGAATGGAGAAAAACTGAATAGCGACGAGCAGATTCAATTGCTCAAAGCAAAATTTCATACCGCTCGTGAGGTGGAACACTATCAGCATGATGTACTCAACCGGTTGATTGATAAGGGGGTGGCTCTTGTGTCTCTTCCTTCTTCCAACAATAAACTCACAGGGCAATTCGAAGACTATAAAGATCACCCTTTTTCTTGGTGGGAAAAAAAAGGCGTTCAATTAGGAGTGGGCACAGATAACTATGTCACTCTCAATACGAATTTTATCCAAGAACTCTTGATTCTTCTTTATACGGACCCCGAGGATCTCAAAATCACTAAGCTCATTATGGTGGCGACAGGGGAAACGCGCAGACCTTTTATAAGCCACTACTTGTGGAAAATGAGAAAGACGATTTTGTATGGGAATTGAAAATTTAAAAAAATTTGTAACAAGCCGAAGAATGTGGGTCGTCTTATTGACGGGCTTTTCCAGTGGCTTTCCCTTCTTGTTAGTAGGAGGAACTCTTAAGACATGGCTGGCTGAAGCTCATGTGGATATTTCTACCATAGGATTCTTCGGGGCAGTGAGTGTTGCCTATTCATTAAAATTTTTCTGGGCCCCTATCGTCGATCGGTATCGACTTTTTCTTTTTGGTCGACGAAGATCATGGATTCTTTTCACTCAAATTTTAATAGCTATTGGCCTTTTCCAGATGTCGACATTGAGTCCTGAATCGAGTCTGAGTACAATGGCCGTGGTCGCTACGGTCATTGCTTTCCTCAGTGCAACTCAAGATATCGCCATTGATGCTTATCGACGAGAAATTCTATCGGATGATGAGATGGGTTTAGGATCAACGCTGACTCAATACGGGTATCGAATTGCCATGCTGACATCTGGCGGTGTGGCCATTGGTTTGGTGGATCCGAAAAGTCTCAACTTAACATGGAATCAACTTTATATGTTGATGGGTGTTGTGATGGCACTCACAACTTTGATAACTTTGTGGGCTCCAGAGCCTCCTTCTGACGGCCGTGAACCTAAATCACTCAAAGAAGCTGTGGTGGAGCCATTTAAGGAGTTCTTTTCTCGTCCGGGTGCTTTGTTTATTTTAAGCTTTGTTTTTCTTTTTAAGTTTGGTGATGCAATTGGTGCCTCCATGTTGAATCCTTTTTATGTCCAAATGGGATATTCAAATGTTGAGATTGCACTGATAGCGAAAACGGTGGGCCTTGTCGCCTCGCTTGTGGGTCTTTTGGTAGGAGGACTTCTCATCTTCAAGCTGGGAATTGTACGATCACTTTGGGTTTTTGGAGTATTGCAGGCTTGCTCAACAGCGGGTTTTTCTTTGATTACCTTTACTGGAGCTCAACCTTGGGCTTTGGGTGTGACAGTTGTTTTAGAAGATATTTGCACAGGGATGGGAAGTGCTGCCTTTATTGCCTATCTTTCTATTATTACGAATAAGCATTTTACCGGAACACAATTTGCCTTACTTTCAGCTCTTGCCACATCGGGAAGAAATATTTTTTCTGCTGTTGCGGGAGTGATGGTGAAGGAATTAGGTTG
>DAHVKR010000079.1 GCA_027320785.1 Bdellovibrionales bacterium | reverse complement strand
AGATTTCTCCAGTGAGTGTAAGAGCCGTTTTTTGACGTTGAGCCGTAGCTTGTCGAATGTGGTAATGATGACCATCACTGTCCACTTGAACACCTAGACTCTTGAAGGACTCGCCCGCGAGGACCACCTGATTAAATTGAGCTTGTAGGTGGGTTTGAAGTTTCCAGAAATTAAGGGGTCCTTTAAAGTCGGCGTGACCACTTCCGACACCTTCAAGGTAAATGGGGATAGGAATTGCATTCTGAAGACTGAGTTTGATGTCTTGTAAACGAGCTTTTGGAAAATCGAGATTTCCTATTACAGACGAGTTAACAACATCAATATCCAGAGAGGCCGTATAAGGGCTTTGATCTATTTGTCCTGAAGCTTTTGGAATCAGGATGTGGCCAGATCTATATTGAGCATCTAGATCTGTTTGTCCTAAATTGAAATCGGATATTCTGTGATTTTGAGTTTTAATGTGAGCATCCAAAATAGCTGAGTCGGAATCTCCCACGGTTCTTCCCGTCAACTCACTGATACCTTCAAATCGTAGGCTGGCTAAGTTTTCGACTTCATCCCAGTGGAGTTCGGAGGCTTTGAATGAGACATCAAAGCCTTTGTCATATTCGACAACACCGTGAGCTTCCCCTTTGGATTTATCTGCCCATATGTCGCCCTCAAACTCAACCTTGCTTAAATCAATGTGCGCGAGGCCCTTTGCTGAGAGCTTTTTAACTTTGACGATTTCAAAAGCTCCTTTTTCAGCCCCGGCAGCGACTCGAATTCCTGATGTTTCCGCAAGGAAGTTGCATGAAAACTGAATCGGGTTGAGTTGTCCTATGCAAGGGGCGTCTCCCTTTATTTGGAGGTCAACAGGAATATGTTTGAGATTAAGAGATAAAAAGAGTTTCTGAAGATCCAGTTTTCCAATGGAGGCCTCTAAGGATAGAGGGAGATTCGAATCAAGGGATAGCTTCACGTTCTTAATATTGACTTCGCCCGCCGGGTGGAGAGCTTTGATGTTTTCAAGACGCACCTCCTGTCCCTTAACGGAGCCCTTAACTTGAGCATTTCCAATTTTAATTTTATCGACATTGACATCTTCAGTCGTAAGACTGAAGTCCGAATTAAAAATATCATTGAGCTGAGGTGTCCATGTCCCGTCAGCTTTCAAATCACCTTGAAATTCAGGAATAGAATATTGAGGGAAAAGCATAGAGAGTGTTTCACGCAATTTATGAAGGTCCACATGAGCTGTCCAAAGCACTTGAGCTTTAGGTGTTCTGTTTTTTTGAGATTGAAGCTCTCCCGACAATCTAAACTTGAGGGCCTCATTGAGAATACTCAGTTCTTGAATGCGGGCAATCTGGGGAGTGATGACGGTGGAGAATTGAACTTCGGTTGTGAATTTTTGCTGCTTCCCCCAAGTGGCGACGGCCTGAGGGATAGAAAGCTTCACTTGGAGGAGATCACGTAATTGAAGGATCTGTAAGTCGGTTGGAGAAAGAGCGAGCTCCGCTCCAGACTTTTTTTCTCGAATCTTCATGTTTAAGTTTTTAATTCGAAGCTGCTCCACGGGGGCTTTTTGTAGCTCTGTCATCCAATGCGCCCACTCAATTCTGCGGGGAATTTTAAAAGAAGGTTTTGAGGATGTATTATTTGAAATATTCACCTCGACTTGAGGGGATTGAATGTCAATTAAAGAAACCTTCAGTCTTCCAATCAAAAGACTGAAGAACTCTAAACGGGCTTCAATTTTTTCGATTTGAATATCTGATAAAACTTTCGACAAAGAGTCCTTGGGAACGAGCGTCACTTTTTCAGCGCGCACTCCCGGAGGAAAATAAAGTAACCGAGCTTTTGGTATTCTGACTTTGAATGGACCTGTTTCTTGAGAGAAGCTTTCTATTCTATTAACCGCCATAGAAAGAAGGCTTGGGGCGATATAGTTTTGAAAAGCCCAACCAAAAAGAATCAACGCAAGAGTGGGCGTGAGAAGAATCCAAAATGCTCTTTTCACGAAAGGCTCCCTCGCCAGATATGGAGAAGCTCAAGTCCCTGTCGATAGAGAGGGCGAGAGGCGAGAAGGCTTTCGAGGACCTCTAAGGCTTTCTCTTTTTGCCCCAGTCCATACAAAGCTTGAGCTCTTACATAAGCAGTCGCGAAAAAAGTTTCTCCCTCGTGTGACCAGCGTTGTTCAATTACATGAAGAGCTTGTAAAACATCTATGTAGCGTTTTAATTTTAAAAGAATGTCCAATTCAAGCCAGTCCCGTGCGGAGCTTGACTCGGCTTTGTTGATCAGTTTAAGAGCTGTTACCCAGTCTTCGATAAAACAGCAAGCAATGCAGAGATCATAGGTTTGTTCTGGGTGTCGGTCTGCATACTCAAGAAGTTGTTGCTCCCACTCTTCTGGTAGTTGAGTGATCTCATCCGCGAACTCTAGACTCATGATTTTTTGGCTGCGTTTTTTTCGGATTTTTGTGTTCAACACCTCGATAGCTTGATTTTGTCTGAACTTCTCAAGCTCACTTCGGATGTCGGTGTCTTCGGGGAATCGAGTCTTAAGGCGCTCGAGGACTATAATTTCTTGTTCATGGAGTCTTTGGGACTTCCATGTTCGAAGTTCCTCAAAGAGAAGGTCTCGAACTTCAAAAATTCTTTTCTGAATTTGGAAAAGAGATTGTTGTCGCAAGTCCGAGAAGGAGTCATAAATGAGTTTCCATTCTGGGAGGGACGCCAGGGTTAACAGTGTATTTTGTTTTTCAAGAGTTTCATAGAGGAGTTTTCGATCCTGCAAGGAAAGCGTTAGTCGTTGAGGTGTCAGCCAAGAAAGGATCAGCTCCCAAGGCCATTGGGATTTTTCTTGAAGCCAAGGTTTAAATGCATTTTCCCAAAGAGGCCACTCTGGATGAAGTTGTAAAAAACGAATGGCTGTATTTTTTTTAGCCTTGTCTTCAGACTCGAGGGCTTCCAATAAAAGAGGTGCAAGGCTGGAAAGTGGTTTCCCTTCCTGCAGCGCTGATTTTAGCTCCAATTCCAGTTCTGTGTCGGTTGCCCAAAGCATCTCTCTATTTTGGCACTTTTCTTTGAGTTTACCGAGACTTAATGTAAAGCGTCAGGACCTAGAAAGAGGTCCTTATTTTTGTGTTACGCGCTCAGAGTACTCACCGGTTTCAGTATCAATTTTAAGAAGGTCGCCTTCATTGATGTGAAGGGGAACCTGGACCACAAGGCCAGACTCCATCGTAGCAGGTTTTGTCGCACCTGTAACACGGTCGCCTTTGATGCCAGGATCAGTTTGAGCGACTTTGAGGTTCACTGTTTTCGGAAAATCGATTCCCACTGGACGATCGTTGAAGAAGAGTAGAGTCACTTTCAGATTTTCAGTTAGAAAATTGCTTTGCTCTCCAACATCTCCTGTAGTCATCAGGACCTGTTCGTAGGTGGTCTGGTCCATAAAGTTAAAACCATTGTCATCCTTGTAAAGGAAAGTCATATCTTTTGTTTCCACATTGGGAACTTCAAATTTTTCACCTTGCTTGAAGGTCATCTCGCGATTTTGGCCGGTGAGAAGATTTTTCAATTTTGTACGAGTGAACTGATTGCCTTTGCCGGGTTTTACATGCTGAAAGTCCACAACCGTAAAGGGTTGTCCTTCCATTAAGATTTTAAGGCCTTTTTTGAAATCAGATAATTCGTACATGGTGTCTCCTCGTAAAAGCTTAGGTTTAGCGGGTCCTTACAAAATGTGTCAAATATTTGCTTCCTAACCAAATCGTTTTTTGACTCTGCAGGTTATTTTGCGTAAGTCTGGCTCGGGTCACTTATCTGAGGAGAAAAATGATGAAAAATTATGCTGGATTTATTTTGGTTTTGGCTTGGGGTCTTTATTCTGGAGCTCAAGTGGCGACTTCGAATTCCGTCAGCCTTACCTCAGGTTCGATAGCAGCTCCGTTAAACCAACTTCGAAAAGTCATTAAACAGGAAAAAATTGAAGATCCCAACATTATCACTGATCAGGTTTTAAGAGCTGATGAGGGATCTTTTAAACGTTACAGTTTGAAATCAAGCCTTTCTTATTCGGGCCCTGGAATAGGGGATTTAAGCAACAAAAACCAACCGAACCCAGATGGAGTACCCTCCAATAATCAAACTAAAATTACAGGATCTTTAAGTGCTCGCTATCGAATTGATGGGGTGAGTGCCATGAGCTTGGGAACGGGCCTGGCTGCCAATCATCCTTTTCACGGTATGGATCGAACCGACGTAAACAGTCCCTATCTCTCTTATGATCGGTCTTCTCGCTTTGATAACTTGCAATTACGACAATCCTTCAGCGGAAGTTATGTGACAACTCCTGAGTTTACGAATTTAGGAGAGGTGGCAACGGCGTCTTACAGCTTAGATAGCGTTTACAATCTAGGAGACTCTCGTTGGGCTGTGGGTTTTGATTCTAGTCTCAGTTATTTTATCTACAACCGTGCCTATAAACTTCAGGATAATCACAAGGCAAGTCAGTACTATCTCTCGTTTTATCCGAACTTAAAGTATGTGATCTCAGATAAAATAAATATCAACACATCTTTTGCCTATATGTTTTATAATCCTCGCCGTATTGAAAGTCGCTGGAATTTGCAAAACAGAACTGTGACTCAAAGAATTGGAATGGGTTATTCATTCCGACGGGATGTTTACTTCAGTCCTTATTTGACGATTTATCCAGACAATATGAAAACCGCGAATACGACGTTCAACTTAGCCGCTACTTTTTCTGTTTTGTAAGTTTATTTTACAGACCTAAAGCCTTCATTTCTTGAAGGCTTAAAATATCTTGAACGGAGTCTTGGAACCAAGTGGGCGTGCTCACGTTAGGTAAAGACTTCAAATCCGCGCTGGGCGTGCTTTTTAAGTAAGAGTTAAAAAGAGATTGTAGGCGTTCATTTTTTTGAATGAGACGCTCTACTTTTTCAATGAGATTCAAAGTTTGCCATCGTGGCAGGCGAGAGTTGACACTTAAGTCCGCCGAGAGTTCCAGTTTTTTGAGGGTTGCTAATCCCACGAAAAGAGACCAAGCGCAAAATAGACGTAAGCCTTTTTCTTCAAGGGGGAGTGCCATCAAAAACTTTAAAGCGCCTCGCGCATTTTCTTTGAGGCTGAGGATGAGTTGCGAACGATCGGGAACTAAAAAGCGTCCCTCAGATTCGTCTACAGAGGAGTCTTTTAGTAAGTTAATTTTTTGTAAATAGAGACCAAAGTGAAAAGAGTTAATTTTAAATTCTGCATTTTGATCTTCTTGGTTTTTTGAGTGGCAATAAAGTTTGCGGATAAGTTCTCCAACAATACCAGCCACATAAAAACAGTAGCGATTGACATCTCCCAAATCAGAAAGTCGAAGAGAAGAGTCAGGGGAACGGACTGTATAAAGGCGCATTCCCTCTGCCATTTTAAGAATACAGGCTTGGCAAACCTGAAGAGATTCGAAATCCAGTTCGTCGTGAAGACCTTGCAAAAGGCGCTCTGTATCGGCGATGAGCTTCAGATAGTTTTCAGAAACTTGAGAGGGGAAATTTTGAATCCACCTACGGACTTTTTCCGATGCGGGTTTTTCTTGGATAAAACTTTGGAACTCATCGAATTGTTGTAACTTCATTTCTAAAGTAGGCCATTCCGAATCTTCCACAGTATCTAAAACACGACACAGAAGATAGCTAAGAGAAATCCACTGTCGAAGAGGGGGGCTGAGTCGTGCAATACAGAAAGCAAAACTTCGACTTGTGTGATCTAAGTGATACTGAAGAAAACGGGTTTCAAGTGCAAGAGAACCTGATGAAGAGGCAGAGGACATTTTAGAGTCCCTGCTGAGTCATTTTAGCCGTGCGAACATGGCGGAGCATCTCGTATAGACGATTAAGTTTAGCCTCTCTTTGGTGAAATTTTTTATTTTCGGTTGGAGGCGGAGTTGCAGGTGGAGCGGCTGGGGCTTCCGTGCCAGTCTGAGCTTGTTTCAGTCTTCCGAGTGAGGTTTGACTGGTGAGCTTCTTGAGGCGTGCTTCAAACTCGGGTTGAGATCCAAACTCACTTTCGGCTTCACGAAGAAGAGAAAAAGCCTGGGCTTTGTCGCCTCGAACAAGAAAGGCATCTACCACTTGAAGAAGGGGTTTTATGGATTTTTTGTGTTCTTCTGACTCGGGTTGATTTTTCTGAATTTGTTTGAGGTCTGAAAGTTTCGCCATGGCGAAAGTTTCTTCTTCAAACTCCAGGGCCGAAGCGCTTTCCAGTTTTTCCACAGCTTTTTTAGCTTTGGCTGAGTAAGGATTCAGGAAAAGTGTCATTTTGTAGGCACGAAGAGCCTCGAGCGGGTTCTTCTGGGCTACATAGATATCTCCTAAAAGTTGATGAGCGAGTATGTTTTGAGGAGAAAGCTCAATACATTTTTTGATCGAGTGCTCAGCCTCATCCAATTTGCCAGCTTTGAGATAAATCTTTCCTAAAACAAGATGGCCAGCGGGAAAAAGCGGGTGACGCTCTGTTCCCGTTAAAGCGAGTTCTTCGGCTTGGAGAGTGAGACCACGCTCCAGATAGGCATCGGCTAAAGGCGCAAATACCTGAGAGGCTGGATTATGCCGAAGAATGGTTTGATAC
>DAHVKR010000078.1 GCA_027320785.1 Bdellovibrionales bacterium | reverse complement strand
AATCTCGACGTCAAAGGGAAGTGGGTTCTTGTTCTTCAAGACGTCCCACAAGATGTAAAAACAGAAGAAAGACTTCACTACAATCAGTATAGTCGCCCAGAGTTTAAAGCCACCGTCGCGAAAGGTGAGGGAGCTCTTGGATTGATTATTGCCAATGGCCCTAAAACAGTGGCCGTTGAAAAGTGGGGACACCCCACTATAGAAGGAAGCCCGCAAGACAGCAGTCTTCCTGTTATTAAGATCAGCACTCTTGTCTTAGAAAAACTTTTCTCTCAAGCAGGGATGAATATCTCAGATATCCAATCCGAGTTAGATTCAGGGAAGACTCCAGAACTTCCTGAATTCAAAAACTTAAAGGCCGAAGCTCAAGTGGATTTGATTTTGGAACACTCCAAAGGACGAAATGTTGTAGGTGTTGTAAAGGCCTCTTCAAGCAAAAAAAATCTTGCGCTTTTAGTTGGAGCACATGGAGATCACCTGGGCCATGGTCACAGTGGCAACTCCTTAGCTCGGGCTGATGAGCAAGGGCAAGTTCACCCTGGCGCCGATGATAACGCTTCTGGTGTTTCTGTGGTTTTAGAGCTAGCTCATTATTTCAGTGCGAAGAAGGCTCAAAATCACTTTAAGAAAGATCTTTATTTTGCTGTTTGGTCAGGTGAAGAGCTGGGGCTTTTGGGCTCTAAAGCTTGGATCAAAGACTGGACTGCACATAATGGTGCCCTTTCTAAAACCTTTGCTGCTAACTTGAATTTGGATATGGTCGGGCGTCTTCGCGATAAACTGATTGTTCAAGGTTCTGGATCCAGCACCCTGTGGCCTGCGCTTTTTGAAAAGCTCAGCATTCAATCCAGCATTCCCCTAAGCCTCCAGGCTGATCCTTATCTTCCCACAGACTCCACTTCCTTCTACTTGGATAAAGTACCCTCCATCTCTTTCTTTACAGGTGCTCACCCGGAATATCATACCCCACGGGATCGCGTTGAGTTGATCAACTTCCCAGGACTCAAGAAGGTGGCTCTTTTCGCTTCAGAGTGGGTGAAAAACATGGCCCAGACGGCGAACAAAATTCCTTACGAAAATGTTCCCCAAAGCCACAAGACATTAGGACAACGCAAATTCCATATTTTTCTTGGAACCATTCCCGATTACTCACAGGAAAAAGTAAAAGGGGTTCTTCTAAGTGGCGTTTCTAAAGACAGTCCTGCGGCCAAAGGAGGCCTCAAAGCTCAAGATGTGATCGTCGAACTAGCAGGTCAGAAGGTCGAAAATCTTTATGATTACACCTATGTCCTACAAAGTCTTCGACCAGGGCGTGAGGTTCCTGTGAAAGTTATGCGTTTAGGACAGGTTCAAGAATTGAAGATCGTACCTGCTCTTAAAGAGTAGTTTCCAATAATCTGGAAACTACTGAATTTGAAACCCAGGACATTGAGATTGTACAGCCAGCTGAATGTCCTTTATAGGCTTCAAATATATATTTCCATCTGAGTTGTCGTAGATTTGAGAGTTAGAAATAACACATTGTTTTCCCTCAGAATTTTGAATACGAGAAGATCTCTTAGGATCTGCACTTGGGGAGTCTCCCATTCTAAATCCTGCGTCGATAAAGGGGAATTGAGCTTTCACAATATCGACGCCACCTTGATTGTCAGGGCGAATAGGACGGGATAATTTCAATTCAGCATTTGAAAAATGTACCAACTGGGCTGTGCTTAATTCAAATTGTAACACCTGACCAACTAGACCTTTGATATTTAAATAATTTCCTTCAACGCTCCAACTGAAACCTTTGAATTCCGAAGGAAAGAAGAAAAATTCACGAGCTCCGTCAGAACCTGGGCCCTCCTGAGCCGAGTAGGAGTTAAAGATCATCAAGAAACCATCACTCCCAATCAGATAATCTCGATAGATTAGAGTATGGTAGGCATCACGTGGATGAAGACTGAGATAACACCTCTTTCCATCTTCACTCGGGTTTTGTTGAATTTGAATATTCTGAAAAGCCTCTAAATGATGGGGGCAAAGGGCCTGCAGATTAGAGGAACTTGCAAAGAGAGTGGTGGAAAAAGAAAGAATTAAAAATAGTAGTGTTGTTTTCATATCACTAGACTTCCAAAGGGCCCTGGCGAATGCAACAAAATATCAGTGACACAGTCAACATGGACTTGAAAAAAAGAATTTAACTCCTGTAAACTTATATTAATCACCTAAATGATCTTTCACGCCGTCATCTCCATGGAGGGAGATTCAATGCTGTCAGGTACCGGAGTTATTAAAACAAAGCAAAAGTGGGTTCTGATCCTGAAAACTCTGGGTTTGAGTCTTCTACTCGTGATCCCCATGACTATTAATTTTATGAGCAGACTTCATTTAGAAGCTTGGATGACTACAGCTGTCGTGGCTGTTTTAGCGGGCTGTATTCTGGTTTTGTATCGTATTCAGCATAAACTGAATCGTGATATTGAAAAAGTCTGTCACCAACTTGGACCCGGTGTGAAATTGATCGGTAAATTTGGCAAAGCCGAACGGGCTCAATACCAAATCTTCCAAGAAGGTCATCGTTATTACTATCTCCAACATACTCAAACTGGAGAAAGACGGTTGGTTCCGAAGGAAAAGATTCTCCAGGATTTCGATTTATCTCACTAAATAAGTCCTTCAGCAGATTCAGACTTTTCCCTGATAAGTTATATTATGTTACATTAAGTTTTACCCAGGAGATCCTGGCATAAGGCTGCTGTCTGAGCTGGCGTCAATTCCACTTCATGGGTATAGGCTGGAAAATCACAACCCATCTTTTGAGGCACCTGATCTCCCAATTTAAATTTCAAATAATGAACGGAACTAATTCGAGTTTCTCCCACTTGGCGCTCATCGAGCTGAGCATAAACCTTTTGCCCCTTATGGGTTTGAATATACAAAGCTTCAGGAAGACCTTTCCAAGCCGAAAGATATTGAGCCCTCAAGGCTTCATCATCAATTTCAATCAACAAAGTGCACCCCAATTCACCGGGTTCACCTAAAAGTTCGTTATAAGTGTCCACCTCGTGCTGAATTTCAGGTTCACCTTGCATTTTCTCGACTCGAACCATTTCCTGAATCTGATAAAGAACCGTCTCATGGTTTTCAAATAGAAAAGTTGAATGAGGCCCCAAATGAATGCGACGGGCTTCTTTGATTTTCATCCACTGAGGCCGCAAGGTTTCTCTTTTCTTATCATACTCAGGATAAGGCAGAACTTCGGATCGAGTGACTTTATTCATTTCTCATTTTCCTCTGGCTTTTTTTCTATTTTTTGAGGGAAACCATCTTCACGATAAGCTCTGGAAAGAATACTCATCGGATGCATCGGTTTCACGCCCGCATGTTGTTCAAACTGAATGGCCGCCAAAGGACAGTCTGTCGACCAAATCTCTGACTCCGTAGCCTTCATTCCATCAAAAGCCTTTTTCCCAATTCGTTTAGAAGGCTCAAAACCTTCCACTTTCATGGCAAAAGTTCCGTCGTGACCACAACATTCTGTCACGGTTTTAGGAACCACACCTGGAATTTTTCGAAGTAAATCTCGCCCTTTAAAACCCACAGACTGAGCTCTCAAGTGGCAAGGAGAATGATAGCCCACACTATGACCCGGTGTACTTTTAAAATCTGTATTGAAACGCTCTTCATTTCGAATGGACCAAAGATATTCACTGGGATCCATCACAGAGGCAGATAATTTTTGAGCGCGCTCTCGATCTTCCTTCGCCACCAAAGTTGGATACTCTTTACGAAGCATCATCGAGCAAGTAGGATTGATCGCCAAAACCTTCGCTCCTTTTTCTACAAAAGGAAGAAGTTTATCGAGATTTCTTGTGGCTTGCTTTCGAAATCCCTCTAAATCACCGGATTCCCACTTCGGCATTCCGCAGCAGGCTAAACCCTTTTCACACTGAACTTGAACTTTATTTTTTTCTAGTACATCAACGGTATCACGGCCGATTTCGGGTTCATTGTTTTGCACATAGCAAGTTTGGAATAGAACCGTTTCGGTGGATTTATCTTCTTTGATCAAACCCCTTTTTTCAGCCCATCTTTCAAAAGTCGAGGAGGCAAAATCGGGGAGTTGTTTGTCTCGATGAATCCCCACGAGTTTTTCCATAAACCAACGATGCAAAGCCACCCGATTCATCTGATTGGCTAATCCAAAGCTGGCTCGAGCTAAAGCCCCCGCCTGATCAGGATCCCCTAAAACTTTCTCGCGCAAACCCAAACCTTCTTTTTTGGCCTGCTGGGCTTTATAGCGATGAACAAGCTTCGGAAAATCCAATTGAAATTCATGTTGATCTCGAGGCGTATAGGGGCACTGAACTTCACAAAGTTTACATTGGAAACAAGCATCCATAATGGAGCGCGTATCTGACTTCGTGACTTGATGAACATCGCCTTCATACTTTTGATCCAGAAGCTTAAAAAGCTGAGGGAAGGAGTCGCAGTATTTGAAACACATACGACAGCCATGACAAATTTCAAAAGCTCTTTGAACTTCTTTTTCTAAGGCTTTTTCATCCCAATATTGAGGGTCTTCAGGGTCATAAGAAAGGCCATCTGTCGGTAGATATGAAATGCGTTTTCCATTCTGATCTCCACCCACGATGGCCCCCTAATTTAATTATGTTACTCTTAACAACTCTTTACGTAATAGACTTCAACATTTGAGTGAAACGTCCCGCATGAGACTTTTCAGCCTTGGCTAAAGTTTCAAACCAGTCAGCGATTTCAGAAAAGCCTTCTTCGCGAGCTGTCTTCGCCATACCGGGGTACATATCCGTGTATTCATGGGTTTCACCTTCAATGGCAGCTTTTAAATTCATGCCAGTATCACCCATAGGAAGTCCTGTTGCAGGATCGCCGACTTGTTTCAAATAGTCCAAGTGACCATGGGCATGTCCCGTCTCACCTTCAGCTGTTTCACGGAAGTTGCTGGCCACTTCAGGGTAACCTTCCACGTCCGCAACCTTTGCAAAATAAAGGTATCGACGATTGGCTTGAGATTCACCGGCAAATGCCGCTTTTAAATTCTCGTGGGTTTTGGTTCCTTTTAATGTTCCCATTCAATCCTCCTTATGAATTGATTCTTCTTAATCGTGAGTCCACTCTTTAAATCCAGCCTTCAAAGCCTTATCCAAATCTTTGCGGCTAATTTCATAAACATTGCATTGCCCTGTAGGGGCTCCACAAACTTGAATTCTCATCAAACCATCATTTTGGTTGGAACGACTGAAGACCTTAATACCTTTCAGCTCTTTTTCCATTTTATCCAAAGGCGTCTTAGCGCCCATTCCACACTGAAGACTACCATCTGGTTTATAAACTTTGACTTTAAGTTGAGAAGAGCTTGAGGAAGCTTTCAATTCATCATCATTTGACTGAGAGGCCACAAGTCCTCCTTGTGATTTTGCATTCACCGCTTGTGTGTTTTGCTGGGCCATTTTTTCTGCTTGAATTTCTCGGCAGGGTTTATTTTGACAACCCACTCCCCAACCAACGGAGCTGAGTAAAATTAAAAATAGGATGCCTTTTACTTTCATCTCTTCCCTCCTAGCGAGTGAAGCTAAAACCATTTAGAGGATGCTCAATAAATTTCAAGTTATACAAGTAAGCTTCACCTGAAACAAAAAAGACTTCTGATTTTTTAGGATCAATATAAGGTTTCGAAAAAATACCTCGCCCCGGCTCGAAAGAGGTTAATAACTTCCCACTATCCGCCGATAAAACCTTTAAATCTCCTTCGGACTCCCCAAAAAAGACATGCCCCTTATCCAAAACTATTTGAGTGGGAATCCCCTTCACATGGGGGTAGGACCATACAAGTTGGCCGTTATCGGCTTTCAATTTAACGACAGATCCTTGTGTGGTCCCCACATAAAGATCTCCTTGATCATCCAAAGTCACAGCCACATAGGAGCCTGCTGGATAAGTCCAAACAATAGTGCCTTGCTTGGCATCTAAGGCATAAACTTTATCATCATAGCCTGAAACAATCACAAGATCCTTGTAGGGCACGGCCTGCGCATCAATATCTCGAAATTTTTTATTATGATTTAGACTGCGATCCCATATTAATTGGCCGCTAGAAGCCTTTAGATCTACAAAGGTTCCATCGCTAAAGCCCACATAAACCTGCCCGTTCACAATAAGAGGAGTTGAAGCCCCCCGTATTGTCAGCAGAGTTGCATCATTACGTGAATAGATCCAAACTTGATGGCCATTTTCTGCATTTAAACAAAAGACCATATTTTGAGAGTTCTGAAAGTAAAGTAGACCCGTTGTAGAGTCTAATACAGGACGGGAGATGTTCTCACCTGAAGTCGAGTAACTCCAAATGGTTTTCCCTGTCTTCACGTTCAAAGCTTCAACTGTTGTGTCATTCGTTGTCACATAAAGACGATCTTTAAAAAGAAGGGCACCGGCTTCGACTCCCCCTTTAAATTTCCGACTCCAAATTTTTCGGCCCCATTTACGACTGTAGGCTACAAGGTCTTCCAAGTTATTCCCTTGAATTACCATTTGGTTCGTCACAATCGGCGTCATCCGATTAATTTTTCGGTGTACAATAAATTGCTCAGGATATGTTGGCTTCACCCAGTTTACAAAAAACTCAGATTTATTTTGAGTTCCCTCTCCTCGGTGGAGAAG
>DAHVKR010000077.1 GCA_027320785.1 Bdellovibrionales bacterium | reverse complement strand
GAACTTGTTGATGAGTGTCCCACTTTCTCCACACGCCATGGGAATCCACATTATCCACCACAACTTCGGTCATGGAGAAAGAACTAGAAAGTTGAGCTTTATCATCACTTGAAATAATGGCTGGAGCGGCAGAGCCACCACCACAACAAGCAGCCCCCCAAGAGTAGGCTGGCGAGAAGAAAAATAAAACTCCACTAAAAAGTAAAAGAAACTTTTGCTTCATCTGTAACATCATTCCCATTTTGAACTTGAAATTGTAAGTTCCATTCTCCCGGCATAATGAAAAACACCCGTGAGGCACGGTAAGTTCCCACATCGAGACGAGTGGTTTGAGTGGGCGTGGATCCATGGCCCATACCGGGCATCCAAAGCACTAGAGTGGGAACTATAGGCATATCAACGGGAACAGAAGTTTGATCAAAAGTATTTAGACGGTAAGTTTTAAAAATAAGACTTCCCATTTCTTTTGAAGTGGGCTTTTGCTCCCAGTACCAGGAAAGGCAAAGGTGAGATTGCGAAAATGTAATAGAGCAATTAGCTTTGGTGCCCTGTTCAAAAGATCCGTTATTGGAATCTGTGGATTCCTGAACATATTTCGGGCGAGCACAACCCATCCAACTTAAGCTGATCAGAATACTGAATAAAGTAAGAAGTACTTTACCAAACATTTGAGTTCTCCCTCGCAATCGCACAACCTAAAGTTCGTCCTTCAGGTGTTCGAACGGGCTTCCCCTCATGAAGATCTGCTAGAGCCTCACGAAGATATTGGCGATTTGAGTTTTCAAACTCATGGCTGTCAGAGACGCCACCTTGATAGACAACCTTTCCATCGGCTGTAAAAACAAAGGAGTGCGGAGTTTTAAAAGCTCTCAGACGATCCGCCCAAACTTGGTGAGTATCTTGAATAACGGGGAAAGGAAGATGGGCTTTTTGGAAATAGGGTTTAGAAACATCGAACCCTTCATCAGCGTTGGAATGGATGCCGACAAAAACAAATTCAGGGTAGGTTTGGGCCAAATTCTGTAATTCTATTAGGTGACTGTTGGAGCAAGGGCAATGAGCTGAAAGGAAAACGGCGACTAGGCCTTTGTGGCCAATCGAGTTTACAGAAATCTTCTGGCCCGTCAGAATATTTTCACCGCTAATAGATTGGATTTGAGGAGGGGCACCAGCAGCCAGAAATGGGGCGGCCCCAATCATAATTGTCAGAATAAGTTGTTTACAGAAACTCATAATATCTTCCTATCCGAAACCACACTTAAGCACACTGCAACATATCGTTGCATCGAGTGCTTTTCGTCGCCAGACCTTTGAATTTTCGCTATATCGTGACTGTGTCAGAAAATCAAAAAGTTCAAGACATTTTAATCAAGAAGAGGGCTTCTCAAAGGCTTTTCAGTCAAAGCCTCAAAGAGATGGGGTCTTTTTTTCAATTTCCTTTTGCTGAGGATTTTTCAGAAGAAGCGAAACTAGTCTGGTTAGTTCGACTCCGTTGGGTCGCTTTAACGCTCTTCTTCTTTTTGGCAGGCCCTGCCTATATAGTGAAGTCTTTGAACTCGACAACACTGATTATCTATTTGGGTATTTTAAGTTTCTTGTTTCTTTTTAATCTTTTTACCTACCTTCTTTTTGTGGAACCTCAAAGATCGATTGGTTCTGTCTTTGTAGGCTTTCAACTGACGATTGATCTGATGGCACTGGCTTGCCTTTTGTTGATTTCGGGTGGATTTGGAAATCCTTTTGTGGCCCTCTTTCTTGTGAATGCGGCTATTGGAGGAGTTTTAATTCGAGGCTCTTTGTCTTGGCCTTTTATCACTCTTTGCCACGCGCTACTTTTAGCTTTGCAAATTCAGTATGTGCCTCATCACATTCGTCATGATGGGCAAGATGTGTTGATTCAAGTGGTCGCTTCTCATGTTATGGTCTTTTCAGCATGGTTAGTCATGCGCTCACTGGGAGCTTACCTTGAAAAACATTTTTCAACTTTGACTCAGTCACGATTACTTTTGGAAAAGCAAGATCGCTTGCGAGCGATTGGGGCTTTGGCTGCAGGATTTTCCCATGAGTTTGCAAGTCCTCTTAATGCCGCTCAGTTAAGATTGGACCGTCTTGAAAGGGAGCTTCAAAAAATTTCAGTTCCTTCGAATATTTTAGAAAACTTATCAAAAGCACAATCGAGTATTCAAAATTGTGAAACCGTTATTCGACAAATGAATTCTTCTCAGTTGGATGTCCGAGAATATCAGTTAAAGAAAATCAATATGAATGAATTCCTTCTCGAGATTGTGAGTTCTTGGCAGGCGGAGTATCCTCAAGCTCACCTGACGATTCGAAATACGCTTGAACAGCCTCTTTGGATATCACCCATTAATTTAGCGCAAGTGATCCTGAATCTCTTGGATAATGCTTTTGAGGCAAACCCTGCAGGAAATATTCAATTAGATGTTCGGTTGGAAAATGCTTGGGTTGTTTTAACAGTAGAAGATCAGGGACCTGGCTTTCAGGAGTTGGTTTTAAAGCGACAGGGTGAACCTTTTATCACAACAAAAGATCAAGGGACGGGATTGGGTCTTTATGTAAGCGAGATTTTTGTGCAAAGCATGGGGGGAAAGTTAACCCTTCAAAACAAGAAGCACGAGTCAGGTGCCATTGTTAAAATGAGCTGGCCTTTGAATTATGGAGAAGGGACGTTGTCTTGATGGATCAGAAAAGAATTCTTGTCTTAGAAGATGACTCTCAATTAGCCAATAGTCTTCAATGTGATTTCGAAGATCATGAATATACAGTGACACTTGCAAGCCGTCTTTCTGAAATCCCTTCCCAGCAAAATTTTACTCATGCGGTCGTGGATATGAGACTCTCCAATGGAGAGATGGGCTTAGATGCTATCGAGCAAATTCTCAAAACCTCCCCGCAATGTCGAATCGTAGTGCTTTCGGGATATGGTAGCATTGTCACCGCAGTCGAAGCAGTTAAGCGAGGTGCTGTTGACTACCTCACAAAACCAGCGCGTTTTGAGGAAATTGAAAAAGCTTTGAATGGGCAAAGAGTCATACCTGAAGCGGAATTCAAAAGACGTTCTTTATCTGAAGTGGAGCATGAATATATCGATTTTGTTCTAACGAAGAATGAAGGAAACATTAGTCAAACAGCTAAAGATTTGGGTCTGCATCGTCAAAGCCTACAAAGAAAATTAAAAAAATATACTTAAATAAGGGAGAGAATATGAAAACAATGATCAAGCAACTTGCACTACTCACAACAGGTCTTTTATTTGCAATCACTGTTTGGGCTCATGGTGATCATCAAGACAATATGGCTCATTTGGTATTCAAAAAAGGAGCACTTCATATTCACGCTCAATTCCCTGAGGCTCCCATGGTTGGACAAGAAGCGACTTTGCTTTTAGAAACCCACGATCCTCAAACTCATCAAGTGATCAACATTGATGATCAAATCGAAGTCAGTCTTTGGATGCCAAGCATGGGGCACGGTTCAGCACCTACGCAAATTGAAAGAGTCCAAGACGATCAAGGCAATGTCATCACAGGACTTTATGTGGTTCGAAATGTTTATTTCACTATGGGTGGGGATTGGGAAGTTCGCGTGACTTTGACAGATGCTCAAGGAAACAAAGAAACACAATCTTTTAATGTTCATTTGGATGGTGGAATGAATCATGGTGGTGGAGACCATGATCATCACTAAGAAAATCCCTCTATTTTGAGTGATCACTCTAAAAGGGAGCTTTAAAGCTCCCTTTTTAAATGCCAATTTGGAACCGTCTTTGAATGAGTTTCTGTTAGGATCATTTGAGGGAATCTTGTCTTTATAATTGAGGCGGTATTTGCTAAATCTTCTGAAGTTTTCAAACATCAAACAGGAGAAATCGAATGAAAAAAATGATTATGGCTTTGATTTTATCAAATTTTGGCTTCATGGGTATCGTCCATGCAAACTCTGAGGATTATTACTACCGGACTGTCTTGACTTGTCAGGTAAATAATTTCGAAATTAAAGCATTAGATATAATATATGATACGAGTGACTTAAACGGCTGGACAGGTGTTTTGTTTTATTACGAGTCAGGAAAGTATGAAATACTTGGTATTGATGGAAACGATTATCAGGCCATGCCAAATAAAAGTGTCATTTTAAAAGATCTCGATGGCAAACAGGTGATTTTATCAAAGTCAGTAACAGGCAAGTATTCGATTACTCTCAAGACAGGTACGGACTCATCGCAAACAATTGGCATATATTGTCAAAAAAATGAATTTTAGAAATTTTCAAACAGGAGAAAAATCATGAAGAAAATTTTAACTGCAACGATTATTTTAGTATCAGCCATCGCTTTTGCGGGACCAGAAGAACACAAAGATAATCAAACATGCTATGGTTTAGAACAACAGCGAGCTAAGCAAGTTGACTCTCAAATACCTTTAGAAATTTGCTTAGAAAAAGCAACTCTTGATTTTCAATCAAAAAAACTAAACGTATACAGCTACTTTCAACCTCAGCTTTTTAAAGATGTGGATGTGACTTCTGTATCACGTTTCAACTCGAATACTTTCATATTCAAAGCCTATAGTTTTTTGGACGACAAGTGGGACTCTCAAAAGTGCCAAGCTGGAGAGACCCTTTCTCTTGTGATAAAAGGTTTTGCCAACAGCATTACAGGTGAGTCTGATATCACGAAGCTTCGAGTTTATGTTGTACATACGACTACAACGAATACTTGTGGTCCAAAGTCCTCTTCGAAAATTTATGAATATTTAATCAAGTAATAGATTTGAAGGCGTTGGTGCTGCCCTTAAGGTGCTAGCGTCTTTTCTTTTGAGCAAAAAATAAAACGCTAATAAAACTCCAGCAGTATCCCACCACCATTTACAACTTGAGTGGATGTGACATCAGCTGAATAAGTGCCAGGCGTGACTGGAAGTGTCCCAACTGTACCTTGCCAATAAGACATATTTGTAATCTCGAGTTGCTTTGTAAATCCATTATTCCAGGTATAGGTCACGTTTCCAGAAGCTTCCCCTGGTGCGGCGAAACCGACCAACATAGAGCCGGCTTGTGTTGTTGTCATATTTCCTGAATTAATATTAGTTCCATTTTCAGGTGAAGAGGTCGCTACGATTTGTCCGTAAGTTAGAGCTTGTGTGGATTGAAGTTCGATTGCAAAAATAGAAGAGTAACCATTGGTTTTTGTATATGTGAAGGTGTGACCTGTTCCACCGTTACAACTCAAACAATAGTAAGCATGTGTTTCATCTTGATAGCTACCAAGTGCATTCATATAGGTCATACTGCCTGCAAGGGTATAGGTATTTCCCATATTATCAGTCAGTGTTCCGGCACCTATTCCTTGTTGTGTTACAAAGACAACAAGATTAGTTGTGGCTTGTGTATTGATCGTCGTTGAGGTGGTTGTACTATTCGCAACAGCATAGCCTTGAGAGGTGGAAACGCCCACTGTAATGGTTTTAGCAGGTGTTGAGCCACCGCCCCCACCTCCGCTACTGCCAGATGTGGTGCTTCCTGTTGTTGAAGAGTTCTTCTTGCCTGCGCAATTAGCTGAAACAATTACCACAGAACTAAGAACCACGAATATACGTACTAAGTAGGGTGTTCTCATACCTTCAGTATAGTTAAATTAACTTAATTATTATAAAAAAAGAGCAGATTGTCTCAAGATGGGGCGGGGATGAGACGAGTTTCCGCGTGGACTAGAATTATACCTTAGTCCAGTTTTCTGGACCTAGACTCATGTCTTAGGACCTAGATCCGATAGAAAAGTCGGAGGCTATATGAATCAACCAACATTTAAGACAACAGTTCTTGGAATCTTTTTGGTTTTCGGTCTGATAGCCTGCTCGAAAACTCAATTTGCACAAGATGCAGCTTTAGGGGGGCAAGGCCCCTCAGAAACTGCCAATAAAGCTAGACCTAGCTGTGAGGTTCCCGAAGTCGATTATCTTTTAAATGTGAAAGTTATTGAGTTTAGCAATACGAGTAAAACCAATATCAATTTCGGGTTTAGCAATATTCCAGGTCTGGAGTGGCTTCGAGCTTTCGATACGCGATTTAATCTGAAGAAATCCACAATGATTGTTCAGTCTGAAATGGCAGAGTATTTAAAGCCCAAAAATCCATTGGCTCAGGAGCCTGGGCAATTCGAATAAAAAACAAGTTTTTGGGGCGTTGATGTGGACTTGATCAAAATCAAGGCGGGGCTTTCCTCTTTTTCATCAACTCCGATGTACACAGTGATGACTCGGGCCCTCGAGGATTCCATCAATAAAACAAAGAAAGATGTTCAATCTGTTTCCTCTCCTTGGAATACAGTGGTGGTCTCGACAGATAATGAAAACTCCATCATCATTCCAACGGGTAAAAGTGCTGGTCTTCAAGTAGGAGACGAGTTTGAAATCTACAATGTCACTCATCATTGGAAAGGCCAACCTTGCCAGAGTGAGTATTTACTCCCAACAGTGGACACCAGCCAACCCATAGCCATCGCTACAGTTGAGGATGCAAAAGACTTAGCACCCAATGCCGCTCGACTTAGAATTAAGGAAAGGCTTTTATCTGATTCCATCGAGCAAGGGGCCTATGTTTATATTCATCAACTAACCTCGAAGCGAACACTGCTTCGCTCGGTAGCTATTCAAAACATCGAACCCTTTAAAATTGAGATTCAAGGTGAGAATGTCATGGT
>DAHVKR010000076.1 GCA_027320785.1 Bdellovibrionales bacterium | reverse complement strand
CCCCAAAGATAAAATATGAGGCCGCTGAAAAGCTTCGAAGCCATATTGAAAGGCTTGTCCATAAATAAGGGCTGTTTCGGAGAAGGCTCCACCAGAATGATGCATGCATTCACCATATTCAGTTCCGTTTACAATCCTTAAGGTCGGCGAACCGTCTTTCGTTTTTTCAATCTCAAACCCTAGAGAGCGAAAGAGGGGGGCCTGAGAAGAGCTTTCATTGACATTCATTGGAATCCTTATACATATCGAAGCCTCATGAAGACTGAAACCACTTCCCTTCAAAATCCTCAATGGCTGGGACTTCCTTTTAACCCGATTTCAGCCCATTACAAGAAACTTTTTGGACGAAAAGTTTATAAGATTCCTGTCGCCGTTGTTGAAACCTGCCCCAATCGTGAAGGCTTAAAAGGGATGGAAACCTGTCTTTTTTGTGATGTTTGGGGATCGGCGGCCCGTGAGGAAGCTTTTGATCTTCCCCTTGGGACTCAAATTGAAAAATACAGAGACCACATCCAAAAGAAATTTAAATCAGAAGAGTTCTTGGTTTACTTTCAGGCTTATACGAATACCTTTACAAAATTAAAATCCTTACGAGACAACTTTGAAACCGCACTATCATTTGACGGAATCCGAGGTTTTGTTGTGGGCACACGTCCTGATTGCCTTTCTCCGGCAGTACTGGAACTCTGGAACGAATACCACCTTAAAACTTTTGTCGCCGTCGAACTCGGTGTGCAAAGTTTTTTTGATGATCAGCTTCTTTTTATGAAAAGAGGGCATGATCGAGCTCAGTCACTGAAGGCTATTGATCAAATTTCTCAAAAAACGGCTGTAGACCTGGGAATTCATTTGATGTTTGGTTGGCCTGGTGAGACCGATGAGCAAATGATTGAAACAGCCAAAATTTGTAACGATCTTCCTATCACCAATATTAAACTTCACAACCTCCATGTTTTGAAAAATACAGGATTAGAGAAGCTCTATCATCAGGGTCAGTTTGCTCCCATAGAACAGGAGGCCTATGCTCGCCGTGTTCAAGTATTCCTTGAACACCTATCCCCGCGACTTCATATCCAAAGGCTCGCCGCCTACGCATCTCGTTGGGAAGAACTGGTCGCCCCCACATGGACCGCTAATAAAATGGGAACTCATCAGTATTTAATTGATTGGCTCAATCAACATCAGTCCTTTCAAGGCCAAAAATGGACTCCGGGATCTTCCGCTAAAATTTAAGGTTCTTAAAAAATCTGATATGGTAAGAAAGATCCTTCTACTCGTCCTCTAGCCTATTTCAGGCTTTGTTTTATTTCTTTTCCCCGTTCTTCCTCTTTATAAATGTATATTTAAAGAGCTTTCTTGCTTAAAAAAATTCCATTTAAGCTTTGTCAAGCAACGCAAATAGTTTGCTCAAATGATAAGCAGCGGCGAATTTTTTTTATAAAAAAAGGGTCCAGTTTGAAGATTCGGTGTTGATTTAGAAAAAATTAGGGGTCAATCTTAAATCAAGAGAAGATAGGCCTTATGGACAAGGCCCCCTTAAGGGACCACTAGATATAGGGAACTTTCCTGTAAATCTAAGAATCTTTTAAGGGAAACTCAGAAGTTCAAGTAATTTCTGAGAAAACAAAAGTCGACTTGTCTCAAGTCAACTTTCAGTGGCGGAGTTGCCCCTTCTTTAAACACACAAAATTGAATAAAAAACCCAGCGGTTTGCGCGTTGAATCGAAGTTTTAAGTGATGTTAGGTGTTTATCCTAACAGAATCCTAAAAATCTCGACAGATGAGGCAAGTCATGGAACAACTTTTCTCTCGATGAAGCTATGGGGATAGCGGAGTTGAGCGAAATTCTTGAAAATAAGAGGGGTAACTCGATGAGCAACATCGAAAATGGATTTTTGACTTCTGAACAAACAACAACAGGAACAGGTTACAGCTCTGAATTGCAGGCCTCTGATATTTCCCAGGGAACTGTTATGAGGGTTCGCAAGAGAGATGGCACTTTAGAGCCTGTGGACGTCACCAAGATCGTTGAGCGCGTGACTCATCTTTGCCAGGGCTTGCGCATGGTCGATCCCCTTCGAGTGGCGACTAAGGCTATTTCAGGCCTCTATGATGGCGCGACAACTAAAGAGTTGGACAATCTTTGTATTCAAACAGCCTCTCTTCTTATTGGGGAAGAGCCTGAGTACTCAAAACTAGCGGCTCGTCTTCTTTCAACCTATGTGGATGAAGAAGTTCGTAGCCAAAAAATTCAGTCCTTTGCAGAGAGCGTTTCCTTTGGATTCCGCAATGGACTTCTCAGCGAGTCTCTCTATACCTTTACCCAAGCCCACAAAGCGGCCCTCTGTGCGGCAATCGAGCCCTATCGAACAGATCGTTTTGAATACTTTGGACTTCGAACAATCTATGACCGTTATCTTTTGAAAAACCCCACTTCCCGTCAGGTTTTCGAAACTCCGCAATACTTCTTTATGCGCGTTGCCTGTGGTCTTGCCACTCATGTTGAAGAAGCCATCGAATTCTATCGTTTGATTTCTTCTCATGATTATATGCCCTCTACTCCAACATTATTTAATTCTGGAACTTTGCGCCCGCAAATGAGCTCTTGTTATCTATTGGATTCTCCAAAGGATGACTTAAGAGCTATTTACGACAAGTACACGGATATCGCCCTTCTTTCAAAATTTGCTGGCGGTATCGGCGTAGCCTATTCTCGAGTTCGATCTCGTGGATCTTTGATTAAAGGAACCAATGGCCACTCGAATGGCATTATTCCCTGGCTCAAAACCATGGATTCCTCTGTGGCCGCTGTTAACCAAGGTGGAAAGCGTAAAGGTGCTGCTTGTGTTTATCTCGAGACTTGGCATGCGGATATCGAAGAATTTCTAGAGCTTCGAGACAATACAGGAGACGAGGCCAAACGAACTCATAATATTAATCTTGCAAACTGGGTTTCTGACCTCTTTATGAAGCGTGTGGAAGCTGACGAAAAATGGTCACTTTTTGATCCTCGTCAGGTGCCTGAACTTGTAGATCTCTACGGCGAAGCTTTTGAAAAAGCCTATACGGATGCTGAAAACAAAAAACTTTTTGTAAAACAAATCTCAGCCCGTGATCTTTATGCACGCATGATGAAAACCCTGGCACAAACAGGAAATGGCTGGATGACCTTCAAGGACGCTTCAAACTTGAAGTCTAATCAAACTGGCGAGCCTCAAAATGTCATTCACTTATCAAATCTTTGTACTGAGATTTTGGAAGTCACTCACGATGGGGAAACAGCTGTTTGTAACTTAGGCTCTGTCAACTTAGGTCGTCATATTCAAAACGGAGCTTTCGATTTTGAAAAGCTCGCTCGCACAGTGCGTACGGCTGTTAAATATTTAGATCGCGTCGTAGATATTAACTTCTACCCTATTCCGACAGCTGAAAACTCTAATAAAAAGTGGAGACCTATTGGCCTCGGCATAATGGGCTTGCAAGACGCTTTCTTCCAACTCGAGCTTCCATTTGACAGTGAACAAGCTCAAAATCTTTCTGCGAAAATCCAAGAGGAAATCTACTACAATGCTCTTTTGACAAGTGTTGAGCTGGCTGAAAAAATTGGACCTCACTCAAACTTTCAAGAAACAAAAGCGGCGAAAGGACTTCTACAGTTCGACCTTTGGGGCGTGAAACCTCAAGACGAAAAACGTTGGAATGCTTTAAGAGAACGGATTGTAAAATCTGGACTTCGTAACTCCTTGATGATTGCCATTGCTCCCACCGCTACTATTGCAAGTATCGTGGGTTGCTACGAGGCCACAGAGCCTCAAATCAGCAACCTCTTTAAGCGTGAGACTCTTTCTGGAGAATTTTTACAAATTAATAAATATCTCGTTACCGAACTAAAATCTCGAGGACTCTGGAACGAAAACCTTCGCAATGAAATTAAGTTAGCAGAAGGCTCTATTCAGGATATCGCCTCAATCCCTCCAGAAATTAAGCAAATTTTTAGAACTGTTTGGGAAGTTCCCATGAAGAGTTTGATCGATATGGCCGCAGGCCGTGGAGCTTTTATTGATCAATCTCAAAGTTTAAATCTTTTCATGGATGCTCCTACCATTGGAAAGCTTTCAAGTATGTATATGTATGCTTGGAAACAAGGAATTAAGACGACATACTACCTCAGAAGTCGTCCCGCCACTTCCATTGCGAAAACCACAGTAAAATCTCCTTCTGCAAACACATCAACTCCTAGTGAAAAATCGACGGTTGAAGCGAAGAAAGAATACTCGGATAGTGAAGTGATTGCCTGCAGTTTAGAAAACCCTGAAGCTTGTGAAGCTTGTCAATAAAGAGGAAGGACCCGACTATGATACTCACACCTGGATTTAACCTGACTTTAAGACCCATGCAGTACCCTCTTTTTTACGAAATGTATAAAAATGGTATCAAAAATACATGGACCGTAGATGAGATCGATTTTTCTACAGACCTTGTAGATCTTCACCAAAAATTAACTCCCAGTGAAAAACACTTGATTGGACGACTGGTTGCTTTTTTTGCTACCGGCGACTCCATTGTTGGAAACAACCTGGTGTTGAACCTCTATAAACATGTGAATTCACCAGAAGCTCGCCTTTATTTAAGTCGTCAGCTTTACGAAGAAGCCTTGCATGTTCAATTTTATCTAACTCTTTTGGATAACTACATTCCTCATCCCGACGAAAGAGCCAAAGCTTTTTCTGCCATTGATAATATTCCATCTATTCAAAAGAAAGCTCAGTTCTGTTTTAAGTGGATGGATTCCATTCATGAGTTAGAAGAGCTCAACACTATTGAGGATCGTCGCAAATTCATTATGAACATGGCTTGTTTTGCCACTTGCATTGAAGGCCTCTTCTTCTTCGCAGCCTTTGCTTACGTTTACTTCCTCAGATCTAAGGGCCTCCTTGCAGGTTTAGCAGCTGGAACCAATTGGGTTTTCCGTGACGAAAGCATGCATATTGCTTTCGCAACAGAAGTCATTCGCGTGGCTCGCACAGAGGAGCCTGAACTTTTTAACGATCAAATGAACGAAATGATTATTCAAATGATTGAAGACGCCATTGATTGTGAGATGGCTTTTGCTGAGGATATTTTACAATTGGGTATAGCCGGACTTTCAGTTAAAGATATGCGCCAATATCTTGAATATGTAGCGGATATGAGATTAGAGAGCCTTAATATTCCAGCTCGCTACAATGTGAAAAATCCATTTCCCTTTATGGAACTCCAAGATGCTCAAGAGCTTACAAACTTCTTTGAAAGAAGAGTTTCCGCCTACCAAATGGGCGTAACAGGCCAGGTCACCTTTGACGAGGCCTTCTAACTCCTCTTCAACTAAGACACAACCTTATGGGCTCAGTCTGGAGAATTTCAGCTGGGCTCTTTTACTTTTGTTACTCGGAATATGGGGATTTTACCTGGGCTATACCTCTTCCGATGGAAACTTTCGAGTCTGGCACCAGAGCCCTCAAGATGTTGTTTTGTATACGGAGTCTGATGAGTTAGCTCGAATATTCAAGGATCTTAAGTTTCAGGATTGGAATTTAAAGATCGTCGTGATTGATGAACCCACAGAGTGGGATATTAAAACTGTTACAGGCCATGGCGCCCATTTATTGCTAATCGAACATGCTCGTATGCAACAGCTTAACAAAGTCTCTCTCCTCGAAAGAGCTAAAATACGGGTTCCTCTTTTTTCTTATTTGGCGCCTGACTTTCGAAAACAAGATTGGGAAAAAGTTTATCTAGCACTTTTTTGGAAAAGTACAGGTCCCCTATTAACCGATTTAAAAGTTTGGGGTCTCTCTGTTCCGACCAACACTCCCGATAGAAAACTCTCTTGGAAAGCCTTTTACGAAATCGTAGGACATCCATCCTTCAAAGCTCGTCTGATTCAATCAGGATTAGGGCTCACCCTCAGTGAGTTCGAAGATTCACCCATCCCCGCAGATCGCAAGCCTAGTTTTGTCCGGCAAAAACGAATGACTGTTCCTTAAGAAGCTCACGACTAAGGAACAATGATCATGCTTTGAATTGTTTTAAAAGGGGGACGTGTTTGAGTCCCGATGGCATCCACCAGTACAAAACTCGCGGTTAAGGTATAAGTCCCTGAAGGGCGGCCTTGCATGTTCACAGGAAAATAAAACTTGCCCTGGTTACACTTAGGAACAAAGCCTGATGGGAAAAAGTTTGTTTGATTGACCCCGTTATATGTCAGAGTCACATCAAAAAAGTTATCTGGATAAAGAGATGCGTAGCAATCCCCCGCTATCTCAGCAAAGGAACTCCCCGAAGGAAGAATATTGTTAATTTGCGTTTTAAGAGTAATGGTCGTTTCGGAGGCATCAGCCACACCATTCGCGCAGCTATTTTGAGGACAACTTGTAAGAGCCACAGGATCCGTGATCAGTCCTCCCTCTTTTGAAGTCGAACAGGAAATCAGTCCACCGCAGAGTGCGAACAAACCAAGAGCACAACTCATGGATTGAATACGAGACATCTTTCCCCCTAGAATCCTCATACTATTGTATCGGAATATTGAGGGAATTGATAAGATCCTGTCTCAAAATAAAACAATAATTATGTTTCAGAGCTCTCGATAATCACTGCGGAAGCCTCTACTTCTACTTCAGACTCCATCGTCGCCGTCGTAGCTGCTATTTCTGCCTCATACTTGGCCAACCACTTTAAGTC
>DAHVKR010000075.1 GCA_027320785.1 Bdellovibrionales bacterium | reverse complement strand
GTGGTTCAATGAAAAGTACCCAAATTCGGAGTACAACGAACTTATTGATTTCATGACAGCAGATGTGTTGTGGAAAATGTATAAGGATGAGCAGAAGCCAGAAGATTTTGATCGTGCAATTCAAGCATACAAGGAAGCTGTCTCCAGCCATCCCAAATCACCCATGAGTGAAAAAGTTTCTTTAATGATTCCAATTCGGCTCTATGAAAAAGGAGATTATCTTGCGGCTTTAAGGGGGTTTAGTCAGCACCTCAATAATAAGCAAATCAATTTTTCAAGTGGCTTATCAAAAGATCTAGCTCGTCTTGGTATAGCTATGAGCTATATGTATATGAAAAGATATGATGAGGCGAGCGACCTGCTTAAAAAAATTGAAAAAGAATCTGAATACGATGATATTAAGCAAGAGGCTGCCTACCATTTAGGTGATGTTGATGTTTTATCTAATAAATATGCAGATGCTGTTCAACACTATACAGATGCTCAAAAGAAATACCCACAGGTTCAGAATTTATTTCCAAGCTCATATTTTAATAAATCAGAGTCCGAGTTCTGGCTCGGCGACTACAAAAAGTCACTAGATGATTTTCGTGGTTATATTAGTAAATTTCCATCCGACTCACATGCGCCTCTCGCATTGACTCGAATTGGTGAAAATATGGAAATTTTGGGTGCCGATAAGTCTCGAACAATGGGTGCCTATCTTGAAACTTACTTTCGCTACGGTGAGACACCCAATGCAATTGTCGCAAGAATTCGTATGACGGCAGCGCGAATGAAGTCGATGAAACCTAAGGAGGTTGATACGGCTGTTCAGCAAATACTGGACTTAGCAAAAAAGTCTGATCTTCCAGACGTAGATAAGATGGCAACTATCTTAATTGCGGAGGGATATAGTGATCGTGGCGACTATGAAAAAGCGACAGATTTGCTGGTCGATTATTATCAAAAAAATCCAACCATGTTGAATGCAGAACAGTTTAAAAAAAGAATTGTATCAAATATTAACGAGAGAATGCGTGTTGATATTGATAAAAAGGATTTTATTTCTGCTCTGCAGTTGCAACAAAAGTATTCTGACTCGTGGCTGAAGTCATCTAATCGTCTCGACACACGTTATTTTGTCGGACGTGCTTTCGAAATGGCTGGAGTTCCCAAGGAAGCAGAAAAATCTTATCGCGAAGTCCTAAATCGACTTGAAAGTATAGAAGGAACGCCTGTCGAAAAGGAAATACGTGTCGTTGAGCACCTTCCAAGCAAAGAGCAAATTTTACTAAGACTGGCAATATCACAAGATAAGCAGGGTAAGCTTCAAGAGGCGTATGATTCGCTTAAGCAAATTCGATCTGCTGACACCCTTACATCGGATGAGCAGATTGAAAGAGTCATGCTTTCTATGGATCTCCTGATTGAGAAAGAACAATATGGATCTGCCAAAAGATTTGTGATGGAGCTTTTGAAAACATGGAATGGTGAGCCCGCCAAAATGGCATTACCTTACTTGAAGCTATCTGAAATAGAATTAAGGCTCAATCAGCCGCAGAAGGCTCTCTCTTCTTTGAAAAAAATAGATGAACTTTATACAGATTCAAAAAATGTTCCACCCGATATTTTGTTTAAGTCTCTTGAAAAAAGAATCGAGATCTCTGAGAGCATAAAAAATAATCCAGAACTCATTTCGGCTTCTCAAAGAATGTTAAATCTCTTTGAAGATAAGAGGCCGGTTGCTTCAATACGTTATAAGCTGGGCGACGTTTACTTTAAAGAAGGTCAGATAAAAAAAGCAGAACAAGTGTGGTCGTCTTTTAAAGGTGATCAGGCAGACTTCTGGAAGAAGTTAGCTCAAGAACAAATAAAAAACATGAACTGGCGTGATGAATACAAGAAGTATATTGAGCGAATTCCAGCTATGAGTCGAGAGGATCAGTAGAAATGGATGTTCTAGAATTCCCTTTTCAATCGAGTGAACTTAAAAAAATACAGGAAGAGGTTAGACTTCTTTCAAAGACATCTGTTCCAACGCTCATAATAGGCGATCAAGGGACTGGCAAAACAACTTGGGCTCAGGCTTTGAGTCGCTCACATGGAGTTGCTCATATTATTGAAAGTCATGATGTGCCTAGAACAGTTAAAGGCTGGAGTGATTTAGGAAATAATTGGGATCGGAGCCCTGTTGTTTTAGAAAATATAGAAAAATGGAGCGAATCTGCACAGTCTTCATTTGCACTTTACTACAAGGAAAATAAAAATAAGCTCAGAAAGATTATCGCGACTTCATCTAGTCGACTTTTTAAAAAGGTGCGACAGGGACAATTTAGATCTGATGTTTTCTATGCAATAGCCATTCGACAAATTGAACTACCGAAACTAAATGATTGTACATCTGATTTTTCTCAGATTGTTTCCTTTTGGTGCGAAGTAAACGGGCTCATGTATGGATATCCAAAAGTCAAAATGTCTGAAGAGGCTCTTTGCAAATTGAAATCGCATAGATGGTCAGGAAATTTCGCAGAACTGATCAGTGTTATTGAAAGATCTTTGTCTCTTTCTACTCAGGGTTTGATTCTCGAGCAGCATATTTGCTTCGATGACTGGAGCTGCGAGAGTGATCAGCTTGAGGCGGGTTTGACACTCGCAGAAGTAGAGAAAAAACTGATACTCCAAACCTTGAATTTAACAGCACAAAATAAGTCACAGGCAGCCCGAGTTCTAGGCATTAGTATTCGGACTCTTCGTAATAAATTGAATGAATATAAACAGGAGATTGCACATGAGCTTATTTGATAAAACCATGAATGGGCTGCAGACATCGCTTGCGATGCGGCAACTTCGTCAAAATATCACATCTGCTAATATTGCCAATGCTGAAACTCCGGGATATCAGGCAAAAAAACTTGATTTTGAAGCAGCCCTTGAGAGAGCGCTTGATTTAGATGGGTTGCGCGGCATGAGTACGGATAATCCTGATCATATGACAGTGGGGGGACATACAGCAAAGGTCACTCCTGATATTTATGACAATCCGGATGGTGTTCCAGGAAACGATGGGAACACAGTGAACCTAGAACAAGAAATGGCGACCCTTTCTGAAAATGCCATCATGTACAAGGCAGCTCTACAGCTGATGAATAAAAAGCTGGCGGCTTTAAAGTACGCAGCATCAGAAGGTCGCTAGGAGGTAAGAAATGGCTGATTTTATCACGGGAATGAGAATTTCAAGTTCAGGTATGGCCGCACAAAGAATGCGCCTGAACACAATTTCATCTAACATTGCGAATATTAATACAACACAAACTCCTGAAGGTGGGCCCTACCGACGTAAAGATGTTGTTTTTGAAGCAATGCCGGATGCAAAAAATTTCGGTGAAATATTTTCATCTGGAGATCCGCGCGGACAGATGGATCGAGTACAGGTAACGGATGTGGTTTCAGATAAAAGAGCCCCACTTATGAAGTATGAGCCCAACCACCCAGACGCAAATCCAGACGGTTTTGTGGCGTATCCTAATATCAATTTAATGGAAGAAATGACCAATATGATACAGGCATCAAGAGCTTACGAGGCTAACGTCTCGGCCATGCAAGCCAGTAAGGATATGGCTTTGAGCGCTCTCGAAATAGGACGTTAGAACGGTTTGCATTTCTGGATTTTGGATCTGAGCAATTTTTGACGCTATAATAAAGGTAAGCCAAAGCTTTAAGTTTTGGCCGCTAAAGAGGTGAGATCATGGACGGTTTTACAATTTCAAATGCAAACAAGTTTCTGCAAACAGGAAACTTGAATATTAATCAATCGTCTCAAAATGAAACATCGCCGATTCAGTCTATCGAGTCAGTTCCTGGGGATAAGTCATTTGCAGATACTTTAAAGAACGCGATCTCTGAAGTGAATCAATTGCAACAGACTTCTAATAAGAAAATGCAAGAGTTGGCAGTGGGACGTACAGACAACGTGGCAGACGTTATGATCACAGCAGAGAAAGCTGACATCGCTTTAAGAGTGATGGTGCAAGTTCGTAATAAAGTCATTGATGCGTACAACGAAATAATGAGAATGCAAGTTTAAGGATGGTGATTTTTGGAAAAATTATTTGGTGGTCTTGTTCTCCAGTTTCGTGAGTTTCTAAAGAACTTAGGCCCAACTAAAAGATTATCAGTTTTAACCGCATCAGTTATAGCGATAACGGCTGTTTTAATTATGGTTTTTATGGTTTCAGGAAGAGACTATGAGACGCTTTTTACAAATATACCAACAGATCAGATTGCAACGATCGTTTCCAAGTTGAATGAAAAAAACATTCCCTATCAATTAAAAGACGATGGAAAGACAATTGCTGTTCCTAAAGACTTGCTTCATTCGACGCAAATGACCTTAATGTCCGAGATTGGTTCCCCCCGAATGGGAACGATTGGCTTGGAGCTATTTGATAAGCAAGATTTTGGTATCAACTCTTATGCTCAGAAAATTAACCATCAGCGAGCCCTACAGGGCGAACTTATGCGGGCTATTAATACTTTGACTGCGGTCAAGCAGTCCAAAGTTATTTTAGCTATGCCAGCAAAGAAAACATTTTTAGAAGAGGGATCTAAGCCTTCAGCTTCAGTCGTTGTGGAGCTTTATCAAGGAAAAGAGTTGAGTCCCGAGCAAGTTAGAGGCATTCGCTACCTCGTGGCAAATGCGGTTGAGGGAATGGATCCAGATCGAGTCACGGTTTTAGATGAGCGTGGTAAGGTGCTGACTCGGGAAACAAATGGCGTAACGGCGGGCACTGATGAAATCATGGATTTGAAGCAAAAAATCGAATCTGAGATGGAAGGCCGAATTGAAACTATCCTAGGTAAGGTGGTAGGGAACACAAAAGTTGTTGCAAAGGTTGATGCAAGCCTTCAGAACAAAGTTATTTCTTCTGTCGAAGAATCAGTTGACCCTGAAAAAACGGCGATTCGTAGTCAACAGTCGGAAGAAGAATCCCTAGATGGAGCCCGTTCAAATCCAACAGGTATTCCAGGATCACGGTCCAATTTGCCAGGTGCAGAAGATGCTAAGCAGAATGGCTTCAAACAAGATGTAAAAAAAGAAATTAAGACAACAAATTTTGAAGTTCCAAAGATAGTAAAGAATATAAAAGAAGCGGCTGGAAGCGTAGAGCGTCTGAGCGTTGCGGTCGTTGTTGATGGTATCACGACAACAGTTAAAAAAGATGATGGTACGACGGAAACAAAATGGGAACCTCGAAGTGCTGAGGATTTAGCCAAATATGAGATTTTGATAAAGAACGCGATTGGTTTTAGCGCAGCTCGTGGAGATAGTGTCAAAATCGAAACTATTCAATTTCAACCTGAAGACTTCTCAGAGTCAGAAAAACTCTTAACTAATCTTGAAAGAAGAAAATTGTTGCATGCTTTATTTAAGTGGGCACTTCTAGGATTCTCATTAGCACTTTTCTTCTTCATTGTTGTAAGACCTTTTATGCAATGGATTACAGATAGCTTTCAGGATTCTGTGGATGAAATGCTTCCTCGTACTATTGAAGAGCTAGAAGAGTTACAATCTGTGGATAATTCTCTTCCTGGTATGAGTTCAGCGCTACCTGTATTGCAGGAGTCAGTTGATCCAGAAAAGGCTGAAAGTGAATTACTCCGTGATAAGATTTTAGGAATCATGACGAAAGATGAAGAAAAAGCAGCGAATGCATTCGGAATGTGGTTGATTCGAAAGGATGGGGCATAAATTATGGCGATTAAAGTCCATAAGGTCGATAATATTGAGTATGAATCTCTAAAGGGATTCGATAAGGCCGGGATCCTCATCAACTATCTAGGGAAGGATGCTGTCAAAATCCTTTTGAAACACATGGATGACGGGGATATACGAAAACTCTTGAGCGTGATGAATAAGTATCGAGTTGTTCCGATTCATGTCACAAAAAGGGTTTTAGAAGAATATTATGAAATGATTTCCGAGTCAGAGGACTATATTTTTTCTGAGGCTGTCGCAAGCAAAGATATGATAGTGGATGCTTTGGGTGAGGATCGAGCACGAGGTATACTTGGAGGTCTTAATATTGCCTCTGGATCTTCACGTTCACTCGAGTCACTTGAAATGGTTGATGCCAAGTCTTTAGCAACATTCCTTGTGAGCGAGCATCCTCAAACGGTTGCTGTGATTTTATCTCATTTAGAGCCAGAGAAAAAAGGTGAGGTTCTAAAAAGGCTTCCAGAGGCACTGCAGGCTGAAGTTGTTCTGCGTATGGCGAATCTGGAGCACGTGGATCCTGAGCTCATATCCGAGATTGATAAGGTTCTCAAAAATCAGCTAGCAAATACGGCTAGTGTTGAGCAAGGAACATTGGGAGGCGTTCAACCTGTTGCAGAAATGCTGAACGTTATGGATAAGAATACTGAAACTTCTATTATGTCGCGCTTAGAGGAGAAAGATCCTCTATTGGCGGAAGAAATTCGCAAACTGATGTTTGTCTTTGATGACATTATTAAAATTGATGACCGTGGTATTCAGGCGCTTCTTAAAGAAGTACCCAATGACAAACTTCTGTTGGCTCTTAAAACAGCAAGCGAAGAAATTAAATCAAAAGTCTTTAAAAATCTTTCTCAGCGTGCGGCAGAGATGCTTCGAGAAGACTTATCAAATATGGGACCTTCTCGTTTATCTGATGTCGAAGGAGCACAGCAAGAAATTGTCAATGTGGCTCGTCGACTCGAGGCAGAGGG
>DAHVKR010000074.1 GCA_027320785.1 Bdellovibrionales bacterium | reverse complement strand
CACCCATCGCTCGGTCATATTGATATCTGAGACGTCCATTTCGATCAGTTCAGACACACGACAACCCAATCCATATAAAAATAATAAGGTTAGTTGGTTTCGGGCTGTTTTATGGGCATCCTCTGTTTGACAAGACTGAAGGAGTTTTTCGAAATCAGCATACTGTAAGGTTTTAGGCAGTTTAACTTTAACTTTAGGTGGTCGCAGTTCGCGGAGCTGTGGAGCTTCTACACCACGGGATTCGATAAACTTAAAATAGGTTCGAAGGCTGGAAATGACTCGAGCCTGAGAACGAACTGAAAGTTTTTGTTTCTTCATGAAATCATAGAAGCCCATAACAGATAAAGGAGATACGCCTGACTGAGAATGGTACTGAACCCAAAGTTCCAGATCCCGGCGATAAGCCATCACCGTATTTTGGGATCGACCCCGAATATGCTGCAAATCCTCAAAAAATTCGACCCAAAGAGGTAAGTTCATATCCTTATTAGAGAAATAAAAAGCCCCGCTGTCAAGAACAGCGAGGCTCGAAAGAGATATCATCCTGATTCTAAAATTTATTTTAAATTAAAATTGAACGCCTATATTGTCCATACAGCTTGTGTAAGAACTGGCGGGACCATTATTGTACATCATCGCAGGGCCTTGAAGACCTACAAAATAAGCTGCATACCCTGTCAAAATATCACCGCTATTTAAAATTTCTCCGTCCACGAGCTGAGCTGTCAAAGTAACGGGACCTGTGAATTGAACAACAGGTACGCTGAATACACCCATATTATATTGACCCGCTTGAACAGTTTGAACTGTGTATTGACCAGCAGGTAAGTAGCAATATCCAAGAGGAAGAGGTGAAACAACTGTCATCGTTCCCGAAACACTCATCATTCCTTGGTAAGCAAAAATTGGATTTTGCCCCATAGAAGCGAGCATATTGATTTGATTCACATCACCCGCCAGACTCAAAGTCAATGAGGCTTGTGGGATTTGAGATGTTAAAGCCTGCCCAAAGGCTGCCGCATTAAATCCACAGTTCGCGCAAAGTTGATTCACACCCACTGTTCCATTTGAGGAACCTTTATCATTACCGGGGCATCCTGCTAAACCGAACATCGCGATTAAGAGTAAAATTGTCTTTTTCATTTCACACCTCACTCGTTTCCGAGTTTATTGATAAATCTTATAACTTTGAACACCGCTGAATGAACCTAATTGAGTATAACCATCAATTGATGTTGAGCTTGATTTGTCATGCATCACTTGAGAGTAACAAGCATAGGGACCTGAGTAGATATACCAGCATTTTCTATAAGGAGATTGAGGATTCACACTCTGTGCGAAGTTACGATAATAAAGTCGGCCACTGTAGGTCGTAGAGCCTGAAGCATCGGCAGATCCTAAAGCGTCCTCAAGAACTAAGATAATGCTACCGTACTGATCCTGGAAATAACCCATAAAGGTTTTTTTACCATTGATTGTTGTCCAGTAATTGTAAGCTGCCTCGTAGTTTCCATTATTCTGACAGTTGTCGCAGTCGACATTTTTACCATCGCCTACGCTAAACTCACCATAATAAAACTGATTTGTATCTGTATAACCCAAGCGAACAGTGCCTGAGTAGATATTCAAGTTAGAAATCTGTTTCAATGAAATGTTAATCATAGGGTTTGAGGGATTATTAAGAGGTCGAATACCCACGTAATTATTCATTTCAGTCCAGGAAACTGGGACGAAAGCCACTGTGTCTCCTGATACAGAGAAAGGCCATGTAGCCGAAGTCGTATTCGTTGTCGTGGTATCCACAACACCTGTAGTTGATGTAATCGCGGGTGAATCGCTGGAAGAAGAGGCCAGTTTACCCGAACCACTACTACAAGCGCTTAACGAAGCGACTAGAGTTAAAAAGAATATTGACTTTAATACAGCCGTTTTCATAACGACCTCTCTTTCTACAATAAGGTGATGCAGGCCCCGTACCAATCTATCTTTTGGGGCTAACTCCATGTCCTTATTGAGGATTCTCATTATGAGACAATCGCTTTGAAACAAAAACAGGAGCCCTTAAAGGGCTCCTGACGAAAAGGGGCATCCGCTTGTCAAATGTATGACAGTTCCTCTATTTTTGCTTCTCAAGAAAGGGCTTTAAAATATCCAAAGGCAACGGGAAGATAATAGTATTGGTTTTATTCCCTGCCACCTCTGTTAAAGCCTGCAAATAAGCCAATTGCATGGCGGCCGGGCTATTCGCTAAAGTGGCCGATGCATCTGCTAGTTTCTGAGACCTCTGAACCTCACCCTCGGCACTAATGATTTTAGCCCGTCTCTCCCTCTCGGCTTCTGCCTCTCGAGCCATGGCACGCTTCATTTCTTGAGGAAGATCAATTTGTTTTAATTCCACTGAGGTCACTTTTACACCCCAAGGATCTGTCGATCGATCTAGAATTTCTTGAATTTTCAAATTAACTCGATCTCGGTGCTCTAAAATTTCATCCATTAAAAACTGTCCCACAATGGAACGCATAGTGGTTTGAGCTAACTGAGTCGTTGCATAGTAATAGTCTTCAACTTTTGTAATGGCATCTTCTGGGTTCACAACACGGAAATAAACAACAGCATCCACCTGCATAGAAATATTATCTTTTGAAATCACATCCTGAGGCTTAATATCCATCGTAATAGTTCGAATATCGACTTTGATTATCTTTTCGATAAAAGGAATCAAAATAATAAGGCCCGGGCCTCGAATTCCTATAAAACGACCGAAGCGCAATACAACGCCTCTTTCCCATTCAGGGAGTACCTTAATCGCCGTCGAGAAAATGACCAATGCGGCCACAATTAAAAAAAGAGGTATTTCAAACATGGTATCTCTCCTATCCTTTTTTCTTCTTTACGAATAATGTTAAGTTTTTTCTTCCAACAACTTCAATTTCATCTTGGATCATAAGTGGTTCTTCAGATTTAAAATTCCAGATTTCACCGACAATTTCCACGCGACCACTTAAACCATCTTCACTTATATTCATCAATCTAGATTTGGCTGACTGCATTTGATGATCAAAATCATGATGAGGTTTGCTTAATGTCTTTGCTGCCAAAAAGGCTAAAGTCCCTGAGACTCCACCAAAAACAAATCCTGCCGTTAAAATCAAACGAAGTGGAATATAAAGGCCTGGCTCCGTACGATCAAAAAGAAGAAAACTTCCCAAGATAAATGAAATTGTTCCTGCAATACCCAAAATTCCCTTGCTCGTAATAAACAGTTCCGCTACCCAAAAAACCAGACCCAACACCATTAAAATAAGGGCTCCACCATGGGCATCCAATTTATTGAATGCAATTAAAGACAATGTCAGCAGTATGGCTCCTGAAACGCCAGGAAGAATCAACCCTGGATGAGAGAACTCCGCATACAAAAGCAACAAAGATCCCATGAATAAAAGGTAGGCCCACTCAGGCTCTGAAACAAACTGAAGAATTTGATAACGGATATCAGTTGGAAACTCTTTAAGAGTTCCGACTTCCACCTGAACCTTTTTTTTATCGCTGACTAAAACTGTCCGATCTTGGGCTTTCTCGAGAAATTCTTTTTCTGTGGCTGTGGCAAGATCAAGTGCTCCCATTTTAACAGCTTCATCCGCCGTGACAGCCTTTGCCTCCGTCACTATTTTTTTTGCGAACTCTAGATTTCGACCTCGGAGCTCAGCCATACCCTGCACCCAGCTCACAGTATCGTTCACCATTTTATTTCTTAAATCCTTCGGCATTTGCTGACCCTCTCCTAGGATTGGAGTCGCAGCTCCCAAATTAGTCGCCGTAAGCCCACCTGTCACATGACAAGCCTGCAAAATAATCGCACCGGCACTTCCCGCATGTCCACCCGCTGGTGAAATCAAACAAAGAAAAGGAATGGGAGAAGACAAAATATGCTCTGTGATCAGTCGAGTGCTTTGTAAATAACCGCCAGGAGTGTTCAACCGAATAAAAACAGAAGCACAATGATCTTTGGCTGCTTCTTCGGAGGCCCGTTGAATAATATCAAAGGTTGCAGCTCCTATGGTATCATGCAAAGTCAAAGCGACTGTGCACGTTGCTGGTTTTGTTGATACCGTACTTTGAGCCCGAGAACCCATTGAAATTAGAAATAAAAAAAAGATCAAAAGAACTTTCATTTCTTCTCCAACAAGATTTTGAGAACTTCCCACGTCGGCTTTTTAAGAGCTTGATTTTCTAGCATGGCTCTTAAGGAAAAACACTCCACCCAATTAAAAACACCCGCATTTTGTACATGAGATTGAATATCAGGTTCTGTTTTCATCACAACAAGGGGGACGACTAAATGATGAGCCTTGAGCCAATTTAAAAAATCCATAAAGCTACGTCCCGAAGAGTCGACATACCAAACAGACTCTTGATGAAAGCCCATAGCCTGCACAATTTTTCCGTACAGGTCTTCGGTTTCCACTTCAGCCAAATGAGTATTTGAATCCATATTGAGGAATATAAGTTGAGGATGAAAAGAGGGCTTTGTCCAAATGGATTTTAAACTCGCCGGTGTCACAGAAGAAGCCTGAGCTTGCGGTAAATAGCGAACCCCTAAAGCCTCGGCCACATATTGAGAGTAGGAAAGAACATTTAAATTCATTGTCCTTTTCTTCTAACTCGGCTCCCCTGCCCTGTCAGCGGAATGCGGCCTATATAGCACTGAGTTATACGCTTTATTAGGCGCTCTTATGTGACTGTTCACAGTCCATCCATTTTCTGCATTAATTTCCTGTTGAAAGTTTTGACATCTCTGAAATTCAAACAAATCAGGCCTCTGAATAGACCTAAAAAGAGGCTCCCTATTTTATATGCCCCCTATTCATTGTAAAACATCACTTCGTGGGAGTTGGTATGAATTTTATGAAGAAAAAGAAGAGCCTGCTTTTGTGGACCTTGTGCAGTTCATTTGTGGCTTCGTCCGCATGGGCGAAACTTTCTGATGATTTCACATCAGGCTATCTTTCGAATCAACGTTATGATCTCAATAATGGACTTGATTCATTCCAAAGCTCTCGATTGGTCTATTCAGACCCTGATGCACCTGAAAAAGTTTTCGATTTGAATCTTTCCTTCGGCACCCGTGGATCGAATGTTCAGGACGAAAATGTGAAGGCTACCACTTCTGGAACTTTTATTGGCGTAGACTTTACTTGGAATGTCACAAAGTGGATTTACGCTCAATTTTCTGGAGGATTTAATTTTGCTTCTGGAAATTCGGCGGTTTTATATGGCCATGAAACCTCACCTTACACAGGACCTGCATTCGACGAAGCCTCTTTCACCTTCAAACCAGCTTCAAGTGTGGATATCTCAGCAGGTGTTGTGGGAACAGACTTCAACCCCATTAGCTCCACTTTTTCAGGTGATGGGTTCGCAGGTCTTCGCGAAACATGGAGTTGGGAAAGCGGTGCTTTTATTGGATCCTTAAAGGGCTATCAAGTTGCTCCCAACAATTCCGGTGCAGCCAATCGAGCCCTTAATGAAGAAAAAAATCCTTTTCTTTCCGTAGCCAATTTAAACATGGGCTTTAAGTATGATCGATTTAAAACTCTTTTTGGCTACACTCGCTTCGATTTTTCGGGTCTTACTAGTAACTCGGCCACTAGCTCAATGTACTTAGGCAATACTGTTGAAGGTGGAGCCGGTGATAATATCGTCAATTATCTCTATAATTATCGTGGTCAAGAAATTGCGGCAAAAGCTGAAGTCCTATTTCGCTTGGATGACAAACTCGGTGCCAGCGGAAACCTCACTCAAAATGACGATGCTCCAGCCCAACGAAATAAAGGTTGGATGGGTAAGACTTATTATGAATACAACTTTGGTCGCTACTCGATTAAGCCCTCTGTTACACGCTTTCGATTCGAGCCAGACGTCATCCCCGCCATTTTTGGACAGGGGGCTCTGGGTTACTTAAACCGTGATGGCTACATGGGAGAGATTCGAGGCTCACTTAAAAAATATAATTTAGAAGCATTTGTTCGATATTTAGATGCGAAAACAATCGAAACAAATAGCGTTCAATCAGACCGTACAAGTGTCACTTTGGGGATGGAGGTGAAGTATGAAATACTTTAAACTATTGATGTTGGCAGGTACCGCCATCGCACTAACTTCCTGTGATACGAAACGAAATCCTGATATCGGAGATGGTGCAGCTCAATTTTATGTTGGATCTGTATCCGGTGATTTTAAAACACTTGGAAATGGTACGAATACAAATGTTAAAAGAAGAGTCACCTTCTCTGCCTGCCTTAAGAACTTGGCCGGTGGATCAATCCCTCGCGGTCTGACATTTAATGTTCAAGCTGGAAGCGATTCTCAAGAAACAAAAACAAATAAAGATGGTTGTATTGCTTGGGAAGAGCTCCACGGCGTTCCCGATCAAATCGATTCCGAAATCAATTTGCGCCTGAATCGAACGATTGTGGCTAAAAATGAATATAAGGGGAAAAGAAGCATTACCATTTACTGGAATGTCGTTAGTAATGATATGATGGACAGCCTCGAGAACCGACCACTTCCTGATCGAGTTGAGGATCCTGTTAAAGACAGTTTCCACATCGCGGATGTTTACGATACTCAACAAAGGAAAAATGATCCTCGTGCCAAGCTATCTGATGATGAAGTCTCTATGGAGAAGTGGCTCGGAACTCCTTCGCTCCTTTTAAATAATTCTAATATACAA
>DAHVKR010000073.1 GCA_027320785.1 Bdellovibrionales bacterium | reverse complement strand
TCCGCTGTTAATATAAAGACCACTGGTTGCAAGATCCGTATTGATCTGCACAACACCTTTAACTGTATAAGAAGCATCAGAAGGAGCAGTTCCTGTACTATCAGCAGATGGAACCCAGTTGGTTCCATCGTATTTCAGAATTTGCCCTGTTGTAGGAGATCCTGAAACGGCAATGCCTTTAATTTTATCCACACTGGTCGTGCTATAAGTACCCGATACATCACCGCTAAAAGTGGTAGCGGGTCTTAAATACTGAGTGTTTGTTCCTGCGATGATATCCAAAAGCGTATTCACTTGAGTATTTGTCAGTGGAGTTTGATTTGTATAAGGATCAATTTTTAAAAACTCATTCGCGGCATAACCTTCTAACAAAGATGAGTTCAAAGCATAAGGAACATAGTTGATCACCATGTTCGGTAGATCTTCCCAAGGATCTGAAGGGATTTGACGGAAAGACACTTGTAAGTAGCGGCCATCAGTTGAAGCGGGATTGTAAGTCGTACTGGTGTCGCTACAAGTGATTCCAGTGAAAGCTGTTCGATTATTAAAAACCTGACTCAGAGAATAAGCGTAAGTACTAGCGGTTGCGCCAATAGTGATATCAAAAACACCATTGGTTGTGGAAAGATCTTTAGTTTGAGTTTCTTCCCAAAGAATACAGTCTTTGGAAGAAGGACCTGTTGAACGAATACGAACGCGGAAATCAGTCGTGCTGGAACTAATAGGAGTGATACCATCCGGTTTTAAAATACGACCGTGATAAGAAATACCGGTGGAGGCATTTGCTTCGAAGAAAGTAAAAACGAGAAAAAATAACATTAAAAAGCTCAATCCGCGCGTAAAACGAGCTGATGGAGCACTGGTAGGATTAAAACGTTCAAGTAGTTCCATGACAGACTTATCGGTTGTTGCAAATATGAACTTTACTTAATCTATTGGAATGCCACGGAAATTTCGAAAAGGTCTAGTTTTGTTTCAAGCTGGGATTAAATGTGCATTTTCTCGAGACACGCCCCGTTTTTATTAGGTTGTGTCTCAATTTGAAATGCCATTATCGACTAAAGGTCAGGACGATGATCTGCCGACCTCGAGCAATTCGAAAAGAATTCGAATCTTTTTTAAGAGACTTCAAGACATCGGAAGCTTTGTTGATGGGTCTTTTGTTGACCTCCAGGATGATATCCCCCACCTGAAGACCTGCCATGGAAGCTAAAGAAGATCTCTCGATTCCTGTGATGACAGGCTTTTTAACAGCGGCATCAATTCGGAGCTCTTGACGAAGTTGAGAGTTTAAATCAGAAACAGAAAAACCAATATTGAAGGGGGCTTTGTGCCCTCTCATGTCAGAGTTTTTTTGCTGAGCCAGATACATATTTCGTGGCTCCTGAGGGCGCTCAGAAATCTTAGCCTTTAAGGTTTTCCGTTGTCCATCGGCGGTGATCACTTTTAAGTTCACAGTGGTGCCTGGGGTTTCTCCAGAAATAGTATCTGTTAAATCAAAAGAGTCGCGAATTTTTTTGCCATTCACCTCAGTGATGGTGTCATACATTTTAAGACCGGCGCGATCGGCGGGGCCATGGGGAACGACCTGTACAATCACGGCTCCATGATATTTATCACCCAATCCAAATTCAGCTGCACTTTCATCAGTATGGTCTCCTAAGCCAACACCGAGGAAGCCCTTGCGAATGGAGCCTCGTGTTTCGAGATCGGGAAGAATTTTTTTAATATCATCAATAGGAATAGCAAAGCCAATTCCGGGTCCACGGGGATCAATGGCCGAGTTCACGCCGACGACATATCCTTGAGTATTCACTAAGGGGCCTCCAGAGTTTCCAGGGTTGATGCTGGCATCTGTTTGAATGAGGGGCACACGATTGATTTCAGCGATCTCTCGTTTAATGGACGAGACAATTCCTTTTGTCATAGTATGAGAGTGACCAAATGGATTTCCAAAGGCCGCGACCCATTCACCCACTTTTAAATCTTTAGAATTTCCAAGAGCGGCTACTGGTAGTTTTTTGTCAGGTTTAATTTTAATAAGGGCGACATCTGTTCGACCATCAGAACCTACAACCTTCGCATCGTACAACTTGTCTTCCTCACCGGAAAGTTGCACTTGGATGATATCAGCACCTTGAATAACATGATTATTGGTCAGGATGAGGCCATCATCACGAATAATAAAACCTGTTCCGAGTCCAACCTGCTGAGGCTTATTAGAGCGTGGCTGAAGCTGAGGAGTAAATCCATATAGTTGCTCGAGCATATCGAGCATAGGGTCTCTCATGCCAGGCTGGACTTTACTTGGAAGCACTGAAGTTGAAATGTTAACGACAGTAGGGTTGATAACACGACTGAGTTCCACGAAAAGATTAGCAGGTAGTGGGTCGCTGAGTTTCATTACAGGAGGTGTTTTGGAATAGGTTTGAGCATAACTAAAAGCTGGTAGAAGGGCTGTCAATAAAGCAACTGAAATAAGTTTTCTCATAAAAACTCCTTTTGAATCACAGTAAAACCCATTTGAATGGGAGCTTAAATTTTATTTAAACTGAACAAACTTAAGTTGTAAGTCTTTAAGTAGCTGATCCAGTAATTCGGTTTCTTCAGATGATAAATTATTTTTTGTTTTATCTTTTAAAATCAAAAGAAGGTCGATATTGAATCGTGCCATTTCTTTATCTGTTTCTGTTTTTCCGGTTTGAGGATTGGGTGTGAGTCCTAAGGCCATAGCTGCGCTGGACGCAACAGACATCACCAACATAGAAAAACTCGCATCAACTTGTGACATCGGAACTCCTTTCTTTTGGGCCGACTAAACAGGATAAGATCCTACCAGTTTTTCCAAACGATCGCGAGTCGCAGGATGAAATTGGAGGAGATTATTTTTTTGCCTGATTCTCTCGGGGTTGACAATAAACAGATGAGAGGTTGCTGGCAGAATATTCATGGGATGCGTCAAAGACCAGCCCTCTAGTTTCCAAAGTAGGCGGCCGAGCTTTTCTCGAGAACCAATAAGCTGCGCAGCATGCTGATCAATGACATACTGGTCGTGACTCGAGTGAGAAAGCCGAACCATGAGTGAGATCAAAGGTGAAAAAAGAAATAAGAAGGGTTGTTGTTTGTGATTGAAAATAGAGTTGGGAATCCAGGCCTGGTCCAAAAAATTACACAGACGGGCGAGAGTATTAGCCATGAGGCTGAGTATGGCAAAACGCAAACTTTGTCGATGTTGAAGCTGGCAAAGTTGGTGGATCAAAACCATTTCGATTTCATCGGGTGTCAGTTTTCGAAGTAGGGAAGTGGAAAACCCAATGAGGGGTTTTTTCCAAGGGACCTCAAAACTGAAGGCTGTTGGTAAGTCGGACTCGATCAGAAACAGGTCTGGTGATTGAGTCATTCGAATAGGACCTCTTTGAATCCACTCTCGCGTTTTGGAGTTCAACATCCAGGGATCTTGTCCTCGTAAAGGTTTGAGTGGAAGACTTTTCAGGAGAAGGCTGTCTCCCCAAAGAAATATGAGAGTGTGAAAGATTAGAGCGATGACGAGTCCAATCAAAAGCCCAGGGCGCCCTGCGATTTGAGAGCATAAGATCATGAAGACGAGGCTTGTCGTCACAATGAAAAGCCAGACTTGAGTCGAGGTCGTGCGTTGAGAGTTCATTCTCATCAAGAGTATCGAAGTTTCTTGCCGAGTCACAAGCAAAAAGGTCAAATAAATAAATCGCCAATCCTATTCTATGCTGGCCGGTGGCATGCTCGTTTTATGAGACTGCGTTAAGGTCAATTTAAGCTAGTGAATATAGGTTAGGATCAGGTCGCAACGGAAGCTATCGTAACGTTTAGCTTGTTTGTAAGAAGGAGTAGACATGTCAGAAGTGGATTTGATGACGCTCAATGCACAAATTGCTCAGGAGAGTCAGTTTATTGCTCAAATGAAATCTCAGATTTCACAAGTTGTTGTGGGGCAATCTGATATGGTGGATGGGATCTTAATGGGACTTTTAACGGGAGGCCATATTCTTCTCGAAGGTGTCCCGGGTTTAGCCAAGACACTGACTATTTCAGCCGTTTCACAAACGATTTCTTTGAACTTTCAGAGGATTCAATTTACCCCTGACCTTCTTCCTACAGATTTAATCGGAACTATGATTTTCAACCCTAAGACGGGAGACTTTGCTCCTCGAAAAGGACCGATTTTTGCGAATATCGTGCTGGCGGATGAGATCAACCGCGCACCTGCAAAGGTGCAATCGGCCCTTCTTGAAGCTATGGCTGAAAAACAAGTCACAATCGGTGAAAACACCTACAAATTGGAAGCTCCATTCCTTGTTTTGGCAACCCAAAACCCCCTCGAGCAAGAGGGAACTTATCCTCTGCCTGAAGCTCAGATGGATCGGTTCATGTTTAAAATTCATGTGACCTATCCCTCGAAAAAAGAAGAGCTCGAGATCCTGAACAAAATGGGTTTTAACAATAAGCCACTTTTAAATGCGGTGATCTCAAAAGATAATCTTCTGCGTGCCTCCGATCGTGTGGATCAAATTTACGTCGATGCTAAAATTAAAAACTACATGGTGGATTTGATTATGGCGACTCGGCATCCAAAAGATTATGGTTTGGCTCGCGTTGCTGATTTGATTCAAGTAGGAGCTTCGCCTCGTGCAACGATTTCCCTTTTCCGAGCATCGAAAGCACAAGCTTTCCTTCGCGGTCGTGGCTATGTGACATTAGAAGATGTGAAGTCCATTGTGATGATGGTTCTACGCCATCGATTAATCTTAAACTTTGAAGCAGAAGCTGAGAATGTGACAACCGATGATGTGGTGAAAGAACTCATCTCGGAGGTGGAGGTCGTTTAGTCCATGCAAAAGCCCGCTGATCTTCTGAAGCAGACGCGCCTGTTAGAAATCCGGACACGGAAGCTGGTGGACTCTGTGATTTCAGGAGAATACAAGACGGCTTTTCGTGGACAAGGGATGACCTTCTCTGATTTTCGTGAGTATGTGGCCGGAGATGATATTCGACACATTTCTTGGCCACTCATGGCACGAACTGGAAAGCCGTTTATTAAAAAATTTGATGAGGAGCGTGAACTGCAAGTCATGCTCTGTGTGGATATTAGCGGTTCGACGGCTTTTGGAAGTGGTAACTTTTCAAAGCGCGACAAGCTTGTTCATGTGGCGGCGACTCTGGCCCTTTCAGCCATTAAGAACGGCGATGAAGTCGGTCTCATTCTTTTCACAGATTTTGTTGAGCACTATTTGCCCCCTAAAAAAAACCGCGGACATATTCAAAGACTTTTGCGAGACCTCGCTTTCTTTGAGCCCAAACATAATCGCACCAGCATAGCCTCTGCGGCTGATTTTCTTCAGGGTGTTCTCAAAAAGAAATCCATTGTTTTTTTTCTCAGCGACTTCATGGATCAAGAATTTCAAGCCTCTATTAAACTTCTCGGAAAAAAACACGATGTTGTAGCTGTTCGGATGGAGGATGAGTTTGAATCGTCTCTACCTTCTCTGGGATTGGTCGAACTTTGGGATCCTGAGTCTGAAGAAGAGTTGCTGGTGGACACGAGTTCTGCTGAATTTAAAAAAATTTTTAAAGGACTGCGCCAAAAAGAATGGCAAGAAAAGACCCAAGAGCTGAAGGGGTCACTTGTCGACATTATTGATCTTTCGAATCAGAAGGATTTTTATAAACCCATTGTGCAGTTCTTTGCGCGTCGAGGGCAAAGGCGATGAGCACGTATTCTTGTGAAGTAAAAGGTTTAGATCAGTCTCTAACGGTGGGGCAAGTTTTTGAGCTCCATTGTCAGGGAGATGTGCCAGCTACTTTTCAAGTAAGTAAGGCACAAATTACGGGTCTCCAGGATAAGTACACTCTCAAGCTCTTGAAAATGGAGTCACCCGATTCAACCCATGCCAACTTGCAGCTGACAAGTTACCGAGTCGGCATGCAAAATTTTGATCAAATTCAAGTAACAGATGGAACGACGACTCTTGATTTTCCAGCTGTGCATTTTGAGGTCAAAAGTGTTTTGCCACCTCCTCAGCAAGGAGCGACTCAACAACAACCTCCGAAGCCTTACGGCCCCATGGGGCCTTTGATTTTGCCAGTGCCTTGGGTCTATTGGGCTTTAGTGGCCTCTGTCTTTGGAATTTTTATTCTGTTATCTGCTTGGAGCTGGAGAAAACGAAAAAATCGTCTCGAGATATTAAGAGAAATTAAAAAACGAACAACAGGTCCTAATCCAGTCGCTCAATTTCATCGAGACCTGCGGATTCTCACGCGCAAAGCAGGGCTACAGGATACGCAAGGTGATCTTTTGATTTCACCAGATGTTTACATGAAAGAACTCAGAATGATTGGTGAGACTTTTTGGGGGCAGAAATATAGGTTGGCTCTTTTAGGACAACCCTCTGAACGTTTAGAAAAAGAATTCAAATCCTACGCTCCTAAAACTTATATTAAATTTAAAAGCCAGTTACGATTTTGGAATAATCGTTGGCAAAAACTCAATGCTTCGACAAAGAGCGCCCATTTACAGGATTACCGAGATATCACTTTAGAGACTCGTAATCTGATTGAAAAAATGGCGGAGGAGGAGCTTTGAGTTTAAGAGATCCAGGCTTCTTACTTCTGTTTATTCCTTTGGCTCTTGTTGTAGCTTGGATTTGGTTTCGTAAAGTCGATGCGGCCGCCTTGAAAATCAGCTCACTGAAAGTTTTCAAAAAAACACCTCGTTCATGGCGAGCTCAACTAGCGGCTC
>DAHVKR010000072.1 GCA_027320785.1 Bdellovibrionales bacterium | reverse complement strand
TGGAAATTATCGAATCAGAGTGAAAGCCTACTGTGGCTAGCAGAAACCGTGACTGCCCCTACCTTTGGGGAAGAACCTTAAAATTGGTCGGGGTGGCGGCCCCGACCGTAAGTAGTTGTTATAACTACAAATCGAATACTGCGAGTAGCAAGAAGTAGCAAGACGATTTTTGGTGCATTTTGGTCATTGGGCCTCTCTTGTAAAAGAGAGTACCTGTCCTTCAGCAACTTCATCGGGGAGCTTGTAGCCGAGGTTGTCTGTGACTCCTCGAACTTCTACCCCTGCCTTCCTGAGATAGCTATTGGTGGTCTTTAGCTGGTTATGTCCTACGACGAACATGACCTTGACCTCGCCCCACTCTTTAGTCCACCTACAGTCGATAGGTTTACATTGCAAGCATAATCGCTTCGGGAGCTGGTGGCCTATAGCCCAAGCTCGAGTGCGGTCTTATAGTGTTATAATTTCTTCGCCATCTTTCAATTAAAACTTGAGCTTCTTTAAGAGTGTAAAATAACTCTCCATTTAACAGCTCATCTCGTAGCTTACCATTAAACGACTCAATATACCCATTCTCCCAAGGGCTTCCAGGAGTTATAAAAAGAGGACTAACCTCCAAGCATCTAAACCAGTCTCTTAACCTCTCCGCAATAAACTCAGGCCCATTATCTGAACGAATATATTTTGGAACACCATAGGCTATAAATAAATCTGCAAGCGTTTCAAGTACGTCTATAGAGTTTAATCTTCTGCTAACCTTGATCGTTAGACACTGCCTTGTAAACTCATCAATGATCGTCAGCATTTTGATCGTTCTTCCATCATGAGTATAGTCATGAACAAAATCATAACTCCAAACATGGTTTTTATACTCAGGTCTTTTTCGAATGCAGGAACCATCATTCAGCCACAACCTCGATCTTTTAGGCTGCTTAGAGGGAACTTTTAACCCCTCCTTTCGCCAGATCTTATAAACCCGCTTATGGTTGACCTTATAGCCTTCAGCCCTTACTAAGGCTGTTATACGCTTATAACCATAGCGTCCGTATTCTCCGGCATAGTAGAGTATTCGAGGTGTTATAGTCTTATTTGTTTGATCTTCTCGGGTCTCATATCTTTTGGTGGCCCTATGAAGATTTATAACCTTGCAAGCCCGGCGCTCAGATACCTTAAACCTCTCCATCAACATTGATGAAGCCTGGCGCTTCCGATCCGGGCTTAGAAGTTTCCCTTGTTCACTTCTTTCAACATGGCATTATCTAAGCTCAGATCTGCCACAAGCTTCTTTAAACGCTCATTCTCTTTCTCAAGATCTTTAAAACGTTTTGCTTGATCAATCTTCATTCCACCATATTCACGTCGCCATCTTACAAAAGTATCTGGCGCAACGCCTAGCTGTTTACAGGCCTGAGTCTGCGAGACTCCTTGGCTCTGTAAAACCTCAGCCTCTCTAAGTTTTGTAATAATTTGCTCCGCTGTATATCTCTTACCTCTACCCATACTCTCTCCTTAATCTTACGACTCCAGGTGGTCAAGTTTTTGGGGGTAAGGTCATTCGTTTGCAGTATTACGGGATTAAATAAGTACCATTTGATTTCGCCAGCAGCTAATCTTCCAGGCGCTCTTTCTGAATTCCATTCTAATGTGGCATCCGTACCAGGCAAAGGAATACTTTCTTGAAGAAGACGTCTTTGAGAATTAATAATACATCCTGTTTGCGATCCACGACAACATGCACTTCCATTGCAATCTGGTGGAGGGTTGTCTTTTTCAGGATTATTGAGGGGTGGCTCCTGATTGTTTGCGAAGTTAAAATTCAAATCAACGAACGAAAAATGCGTAACCAATCCCCGCCAAAAACTATCACCACTTTGATAAAGAGAAGCTAAACTTGTTAGCTCTTGCGATGTAAAATGCAATTGATCCAGTTCCGCTTGCGTGGCTTCAGATCCCGAACCTAAATCTAAAGTGGCTTGTCCTTGAGCATTTTTACCTAAGACCTTCACCACCACTCCATCATGCATCGCCTCCCAATTCCCTGTTGAAGGATTCAGATAGCCGATGGGGACCGCTATGCCTGTTGGAATATTTAAAAAATTGTCTACGTAGATGGGAACAGGTTGATTAAAAACCACATGCTCTGAATCTAAAGCTTCCGCTTCGTCTACAGAAAAATCAGCAGCCCATGTGTAGGCCGTTCTGGGCGGAAGCTCTGCTGGCATTCTTTTTTGCCCATCAGCACCCACAGTGGCCTCTGTAATCCGAAGGGTAAGCTGATCCACAGGAACATAAGTTCCATCGGGCTTGACGATATTCGCTTGAGTATTCGGTGGAATAAAAACAGAACTTTTTCGAGAACCATCTTGATCACTATTGACCGAGGATGAGTGCATAAAACCGGATGTGTTCGTTGATAAAGTGACAACAGAAAATTTGGTATCACGCTTTATTAAAATAACGTCTGCTATATTCTGTTGAACTTGATTTTGAGTTTCAATTTTTCTCTCAGCTAGAGTGTAACCCTTCTTTTGATAGCCCACGACTAATAGACCACCGGAATTAAATGCCAGGTCCCACTTTCCATCTTCGCGGGTGTAGGTGTAGCCATACTCAGGATGGTGAAGAATTTCGACTTTCACACCCGAAAGAGGATTCCCACTATCATCTATTACATTTCCACTGACAGAGAGAAGTCTGGAGTCATCAAATGCACTGGCCTGAGCCCCGATTTGAACGGGGTTGGAGCCGCTGTAAAGAAAGCCATATTTTTGCGCCGGAGTGGCCACTTGATTAGGATCCAGCACGGGAGCGGCCGCAATTGGATCAGGAGGTAAAACTAAATCTTGAACACTGATTTGCGTAGAAGCTGAAGAACTGGCTCCGTAAATATCAGTTACAACCAACGTAGCTTGAAAACTTCCTGCCGTTGTATACTCGTGCACGGGTTTGATTTGCGTTGATGTTTCCCCATCTCCAAAATCCCAATGATATTGTAAGGCCTGTCCTTCAGGATCGGTCGAACCCGAAGCATCGAACCAGGCACTAAAAGGAGCCACTCCACTCGCCGCACTTAATAAAGAAATTCGAGCCATAGGAGGTAAATTCGATTGAATCACAATGGCAACAGTTTGTGACCCCACACCCCCCTGGTTGTCTGTCACTGTTAAAGTGACAGAATAATTTCCACCGGTCACATAGGTATGGCTCACCATAGAGCCTGTGGCCTGCTGACCATCTCCAAAATCCCATTGGTAAGAAACAATCTGTCCGTCAGAATCAGAGCTCATCAATCCTGAAAATTGAATGGTTTCAGGTGCCACCCCATTTTCACCCTGATAAGAAATTTGCGCGAGTGGAAGTTGGTTTTGATGAAACTGCGTATGCCCCCACATCGTGATACGAGATCTTGAGTGACCTTTCACGATGGCCTTTAAATGATTCACATCTTGAAGATTGGCGTATACAGTGATGGACCCTTTTTCCCGTGGCAAATTAGTTTCGGTTGAAACAAGAGTCTGACCATTCATTTCAATTTGGACATGTTCAGGTCGATCCCAACGAACATAAGCTTTTAATAGAAGATTATGAACTTTACATTTCGCGATTTGATAACGAGATCCTTGGCAAGTATCATAAACAATATCCTCACCTGATCCATTTTGAATTTTAAGCTCAATTTTTTGTCCACCCTCTGGACGCTTCCAACTTTTTTGCCAAGCATCGCCCTTGGACTTTGATTTAACAACCACAGGTCCAAAGTCCGCTAAAACTTCTAGATTATTGTCAGAGTCATGATCATCTTCATCATGATGAAAAGCTCCCGTGTGATTGACTTCTGAATGATCGTGTCTCTCGACTTCATGAGCTCGAGCTGTGAGAGAAATAAAACAAACAATCATCGCCAATAAACAAACGTGCCGAAGGGTGGTATTCATTTTAAGCCTTTCTAAAAGACAACCCCCAACTCATCGGAACTAGACAACTGGACTTAAGTAGATATTTGTTTATTTATGAGAATAATTAAATTTTATTTAATTATGAAGAAACAGACCGCATAGTTATGAGACAATAAGCAGTTATTTATTTGAAAAGGCTTTCATTTGCTATATTTGAGAAATATTAAAAGAAATTGAGCCTAGTGCTCATGTTACCTAATACTGTATGTAAATGTTTGTTAAATGTATATTTGGTCCATTTGCTACATTTCTTTTAGTTGCTCTATTCAGTTCAAATTTAGAGAGAAACTAACAGACTACGAATTGAGTAAATTTTGAATCAATACTGACCTGCTGGGCTTAACTCGGTCCAGAATCTAAGCTAAGATCTGGCCCATTGACTGTCTCCCTCACTGAACCATTTTACATGGACCGATTTATTGAGAGACGGTCAAAATGATATAAAATAAGGAGTCATTACGTGCCAAAACCAAAGTATAACGAAGAAAAAATTCTCCGAATTTTAAAGGTAGCTGAAAGTAGATCAATCGTTACATTTTTTATAGATGGCGCAACTATTTGACAGAAATACGGAAATGGCGAATTCAATTAGCGACTGGTGTTAGGAGGAAAAATTGATTCAATAAATTTAGAGTCCTTAATGGGAAAGTTTGCAATTATCGATATAGATATACCTAGAATATATTATATCAAAAAAGTTAAACCGCTTTTGTGCTCATACCGAGAAAACGAAGTGCGGACTTTAGAGTGCTTCCCAATGGCTAAATGCATTTTCTAAGTACTGCATATCGGTGCTTGCCAACTTGTTTGCTCTGAAAAAAGATCGCCAGTTTGATATAGTGGATTTTGTATTTTCGTAAATCGATTTTGCATCGTCATTTGATAAATCGAATGCATCGGCGTTTGAACGCAAGTTTTCGAAATTAAATTCTCGTCCCTTCTTTCCAAAGGGCATTGCTAAATATCTAGTGGTTCCTGTTTCGGGCTTGGGAACTAAATCATAGACTGGAGATAACTTATAGCCATTTCCAGTATATATAAAACCATGATTTCTCGGATGGTCATCGGTATTAGAAACCAAGCCATTGAAGACTATTCTTTGAAAGAGTTCATGTAGATCACTTGTTGGATTTGCAATCCATCTTCTCATTTGATCGGCAAGATCAATATAAGACCACTTATCTCTGTCATTCTCATCTACATTGAGTAAAGTTAGTCCGCTGACAAAATGGTGGCGATAGTAATCTTGCTTTTTGTTATCATAGACTCTTTCAAAACGCTTAATTAGGAATACGTCTTGGGCTCCGACGGAAACCAATTTGATTTCTGGTACATTTAGGCCACATTTTTTTGCAAGTTTCATTGTCGCAAATTCGATTTTCGAAAAGTTTTGTTTATCACTTGCAGCTGGGAATTTAGCTATCCAAAGATTTTTGTCTAATTCAACTGTAGTTTTTGGCCTGGCTCCTCCAGCAGATGGACCGGCCATTAACAAAGCTTTTTCAGAATCTTCAAGTGGCAAATCCTTTTCTAATTTGTGTGCTGCTTGAATAAGTTTTTCTAAATCAATTGTCTTATTAAAGCTTCGTACCGGAGCTGGTGGGACCTTTCCGATTCCAAAAGAAAGAGCCCCAATACGATCTCCAGCAGAGTTTAAAAGATAACCCATAGGGTCGTGCTGATCTGATGGAGTATTTTTTTGGATTACATATCTTCCCCAGCTGTCTGGACTTGCATCACGAATTGGTCCGTGGACACCCTCGTTTGTGGTAACTTGAAACTCTCTTTCTTCAAGAGGTAAATTGAATGGGTCTAATGAAATTGCATTCGAGTTTTTAAGATATGACTTACCATAGATGAAAGAGCCAACTTCTGAGTTAGCTCCAGCTTTCTCCCATTTGAACTTTCCAACTGTAACAGTATCAAAGCTATTTGGAAGCTGAATATAAACGAAGCACTCTTTAGAAATCATTGTCTAAAGTCCTTTTGCTTGTGCGAATTTTTTTTGGAAGACGAGCGTTCATTAATTTGATACCTTCAATATCGTTGGGGTTTGCTAAATTGCGTAGCTCACTCTCGAGCCCCAGCGTCCAAAGAGTGGATACCAATATGCCAATACTCACTGTTGGCTCTCCTTTTTCAAGAGCCATTATGGTTGGAGAAGATACGCCAATTTTTTTTGCCAGTTCAGCAATCGTCCACTGTCGGCGTTTCCTGGCCATGCGAATTTGCTCTCCTAGTTATACTAATGCTTCTTTGGCTTTACTTGGCGTATACATGGGACCTCCATATAAATTATATTTTATATTAAATCGTCATAAAGTAAAGTATACTTTATATTTATATTGTATCAAAATCATACAGAACCAACAATTTATAGAAAAATACCAATACTTACAAGCCCTTAGGGCAACCAAAACGTCCATCAATTTAATTAAGGATTCACATTCACCAAGTAAGCCCTCGATTTGGGATACTTCTTTATGCAAGCACATTTCCCAACTCTCAGGCTTTTAATTAAATTAGGATGGAGAACATATTCCTCAGCTTCTCTCTTGCTCCCCTTACCTGACTCAACCTCAAAGAATCCAAACCTTTCAGTTTGCTTTGTGCTTTTCCAAACGGTCCGAGTACCTGCCATACCTGATATGATTTCAGCGCTCTCAGGGCGCTTCTGAAGAAAGGCATAAAGGGTTGATGTGTTTCCCATTAAACGACCTGCAAACTCAGGGCTAATGCGCTCTAAATCGCAAATTTCCTGGTGAGCCACCACAACTGACATCCTTGAAGATCGAGCGCGGTCCAGGAAGCCAATAAAGTCTT
>DAHVKR010000071.1 GCA_027320785.1 Bdellovibrionales bacterium | reverse complement strand
CCATTGAAGACTTCAATATGGGCGCCATGGAAAATAAAGGTCTCAATATTTTCAATGCTTCTCTTGTCTTTGCTGACCCTGAAAGTGCGACAGATCAAGATTACTTACGAATTGAATCTGTTGTTGGCCATGAGTACTTCCATAACTGGACTGGCAATCGCATTACCTGTCGTGACTGGTTTCATCTCTCTTTAAAAGAAGGTCTGACCGTTTATCGCGATCAAGAGTTTTCAAGTGATGTCCAGGATCGTAGCACTCAACGAATTCAAGATGTGGACTCACTTCGTTCTCGTCAGTTCCCCGAGGACGCGGGTCCGAATGCTCACCCCGTTCGCCCCGACGAAGGCGCTTCTATGGATAACTTCTACACAGCTACGATTTACGAAAAAGGGGCTGAGGTTATTCGCATGATGAAAAACTTAGTGGGAGCCAAAGGGTTCCGTCGTGGTATGGATCTCTATTTCCAAAAATATGATGGGCAGGCTGTAACGATCGAAGAGTTTGCTCAGTCCATAGCTGAGGCAAATCAAATTGACCTGACGCATTTTAAACAGTGGTACCATCAAGCCGGAACTCCTCATATCACGGTTCGAGAAAAATACGACTCTTCATCTCAAATCTATACTCTTGAGCTCGAGCAGATGACACCTCCTACATCAGGACAGGCTGAGAAAAAACCTCTGCATATCCCTCTCCTCTTTGGTTTACTCAACTCTCGAGGACAGGAGATGGCCCTTTCTAGCTCTGATATGACTCGAAATTCAGATGGAAATGCTCTTCTACAACTCACTCAAGAAAAACAAATTTTTACTTTTAAAAATGTGACAGAGCGACCTGTTCTTTCTTTAAATAGACAATTTTCATCTCCTGTTATCTTAAAATGGAGACGCAGCCCTGAGGATCTCATTCATCTCGTTAAATATGATACAGATGGTTTCAATCGTCGCGAGTCGCTTTTTGAAATTCTTTTTCAATACTTTGACGGAGCGATTTTCGAAAAGAAAACAGATGTGCCTTCAGAACTGATTGAGGCCTATCAATATCTTATTCATGACGACTCCATGGCCCTCAGTTTAAAGGCTGAGCTCTTTAGTTTCCCAAGTGATAGTTTACTCGCTCAGCGCTATGATGTCTTTCAGCCACAACATTTAGAAGCAGCAAAAGAACAATTGGTTTCAGCCCTTTCGATGCAACTTCGTTCTGATTGGAAATGGCTTTTTGACAGTCTAAAAGACACAACAGATCTTTCTGCTGAGGATATTGGAAGCCGAAAATTAAAAATGAAGGCCCTTAGTTTTTGGTCACGCACAGATGATGCTCAAGCTCATGCTTGCGTCTCTGAATGGGCTCTTTCGGCTACTCAAATGAGTCATCGTCTAGGTGCCCTCTCTATTTTGTGTGATCGAGGTATCGGATTTAAAGATGAAGCTCTGAATCAGTTTAAAAATGATTGGATGGATGATCGTCTGGTAATGAATAAGTGGTTTGCTGTCCAGGCCTCGAGCCGTCATACGGATACTTTCCGAGTGGTCAAAAAACTTTTAGATCACCCACTATTTGACATTAAAAATCCGAATAAAGTTTACAGCTTGCTGGGAGTATTTGGTGCCAACTTGTTTCGTTTTTATGATCAAAAGACACTTCCTTTCCGATGGTATGCAGAACGCATAGCGGAAATAGACCAGTTTAATCCTCAGGTTGCGGCTCGTCTCTGCGCAGCTTACAACTTCGTTCCGAAGCTGGATGAGTCTATGAAGAAACAAGTTCGAGATAGTTTGGAGACTTTAAAAAATCGCGATCTTTCAAAAAATGTGAAGGAGCTCATTTCGCGGGTTTGATAGATATAATCTTTCTAAAAATGTGAAGGAGTTGATTTCAAGAGTTTGATTGTCGATTTGACTACGACTGTTGATATCAGAAATTAAGTTTTATAATTTCGTATTCTTAAATTGTATCCTCTGATAGATTCACAAAAGGCTTTGAGTTTATTTTCTCAAAGCCTTTTTTATTTCTTCTCCATAGTCCCCTCATCAAATACTCCCCCACTCCTTATCTAACCGCACTTAATCCCCTCTTCTCTCATCAAATTCTCGCTACCTTACTATGCCGTCATCCCCTACTATTGAACTCCCTCCAGCCCCCAACAGTCCCACACAATCTCTTCCAACCTACCCATATTATTTTTAATTTCAAAATTGACTTTTTTTTCTTTAGTTTATATACCTTCGGTCATGAATAAACAGCATAACTTTCCTGAGATCAAGAAAAGCATGAAGGCCTATGGTGGAGATCTTCGCAAAAAAGCTCAAAATCGCTACGAGAGGCCTCTCGTTTTTCGATCTGGAACGATGCACATCACACTGCGCTCGACAAAGGCCAAAGGGAAAGCTTCTTTTCAAAACTCAGAAAAAAGAAACAAGGTAAGAAATTTTGTCTACACGTTCTCTATTAAAAAAGGAGTCCAAATTCTCTCCTTTGCCAATGTGGGTAATCATCTTCACTTACACGTAAAGCTCCACAATCGAATTCTCTACAAAGCTTGGATTCGGGGCCTCAGTTCAGGGCTAGCTATGATTTCCATGGGACTGGAGGGGCTTCGACAGCTCAAAGAGAGGAAGCAAAAGTTTTGGGATCAAAGACCCTTCTCTCGAGTCATTCAAAGCTTTCGACATTTTATGAATACAAAAGCCTATGTGGAAATTAATATCCTGGAAGGCTTGGGAATGCCTCGAACCCAAGCAGAAACCTTGATTTTGGAATCAAGACGATATTTCAAGACTGGATAGATACACCAAAATTTAAATCAGAGTCCAAATCAGCCTCTGATAATAAAAATCTAAAACTGTCCTGTGAACCCCAGGTTAGCGTAGTATCGGGTATAAACCACAACATTGTCGTAGTTCTGACAACCCTGATAAAAAGGAACTCCAGCTTCAGCTGTCAAAGCCAATTGAGGTGTATAGGAATAATTGTATTTGAGTGCAGCTGACATATTCCAATCAATTTGATCATGGTGATAATACTCAACGAAACTATTTCGACCAAAAGTATTGTCAGCTCCGACGACACCTTTTTTGTTTTTATAGTAACCCACAATCCGAGGAGTTAGACCCAAGCGAGTGGGCACATCCAGCCAACCATCGACTCGATAAAGATTACCCAAATGGTAACCACTATCATTTTTGTAATCCCCTCTGACAACAGCTGAAGCTCGAGCACCCAACTGATAAGAAGGTTCTAAATATAAAGATGTTAAACCCCACACACTGTCCACAGTGCCAGAGCCCATTTGCATATTATAAGGATAGTGAACTCCCGCCACAGTGGAGTTCGGATTCATTTCGTGAATAGATCCCGTCGGCAAAGAAACACCGAGATCACCAATCAACATAAAAGGCCCGTTCATCACCATAGGCTTACTCGCTGCCAATAGAGTGTCGGCTAATCCTCGACTAGAATCTTTATAGGTGATTCCATACATCTTCGTTTCAACATAAGTTTCATAATATTGAGCCAAGCCCATTAAAGTCCAACCACTCTCGGTTTGATACTGCAAACTCATCATTTGCATTTTCAATGTGGTCAAACCAAAACCATAAAGATCATTTTTTTGATCCTTAACACCTTCAAAATTATAATAGTAGGAAGTAAAATTCGTTTTCCATTTTGGAATACTAATTTGAGTTGAAAGCGTCTGCGTACCTTCAGAGAGAGAACTCTTAGATCCCATTCCTTGAGAAAAAGAACCCTCCGTTTGTGTGGCCGCGGCCTGTGCCCCCAAAAACCAAACTAAAGAAATCACAAAAAGATAGAGTTTCATATTCTCCCCCTGTTGAGCACCGATTAGGCAATCCCACCAAAAGGGTCAATTAAAAACGCTAGTGCTTGAGCTCTAATATAGAATATTCGCTCAAAGCCGATCTCAAACACTTGATATAGAATTAGATCTTTTACTCTAAATGGGTGGTGCAGTGATCCAGAAACTCTCGTCGAGTGCTGTGATTAGCCTTAAAATCACCCCGCAACTCACAGGTGGCCGTCGAGGAGTGAACATCTTCAATTCCTCGCGCAATAACGCAGAAGTGCTTGGCGTTGATGTGAACGGCCACGTGGTCTGTTTCTAAAACCTGTTGCAGGCAATCGGCAACTTGCTTTGTCAGTCTCTCCTGAACCTGCGGACGCTTAGCAAAGTAAGTTACGATGCGATTTATTTTAGAAAGACCAATCACTTTTTTATTAGGAATATAGGCTACAGTTGCCGAACCTTGAATCGGTTGAAAATGATGCTCACAAGTCGACATTAGCTCAATAGCCTGAACAACGATCATTTGGTCATAGCCCATTTTATTTTCAATGGTGGTAATCTTAGGAAAGTGACGAGGGTCTAAACCTTTGAAAATTTCTTGAACGTACATTTTCGCAATTCTCTTTGGTGTATCGCGAAGAGAATCATCTTTTAAATCCAAACCAAGAGCTAACATAATCTCTTTAAAATTTTCGGCTATCACTTTGATTTTTTCTTCATCAGATAAATCATGGTTCTTTACAAGAGGGCTGGGCATCACCTCTTTCAACATTTTTTCAACCCACTGCTGAGTGGCTGTCGTAGTCGAATTTGAACCCGTATTTTTTGGCATTGAAACAAACCTCTTAAAAATCCAATTATTTCAACTCCGACTCCTACCATATTTCACATTAAAAGCGTGCTGAATTTTATGTCTTTGAAAAGCCTTTACAGGGCCCACTGTCTCAAATTTAAACACCAGGTTCGCACTGAACATGCTGATTCTACTAGGTTTTTTGAAATTCAAAAGGGGCCTCCAGATTGCAAAGTCAGTTCTAGGGCCCGAAAGGGCTCAGAAACCTTTCATTCTCTTGGGAGCGGTTGATGAGTCAGAAAAAAGCGTGGATTTGGAAAGGGCTTCAGTATGTCTTGGGTTGCGGACTTCTCCTCTCGAGCACCCCTGGCTACAGCACCGAAGTCGTTTCCTTAGGACAACATCCTTTGATTCCCAATGCGGTTCTGATGAAAGATGCTGTCCAAGTACAAATATCTCCACGTGGACAAAAGCTTTTCTCGACTCAGTTGATGCAACTTCTGACAAACCTAGGTGTTGTGGTCAATGAAAACTACTTCCCACCTTTTAATTATGTCAGTGAAGAGCCTATTAAAATTGATGAACTCGCCAAGAAACAACCCGAGCAGTTCGACATGCTCATTAAAGTTAGACAGTTTTTTAAACAATATTTACAAGGAATAGAATTCAAAGATTTTAGACCTTCTATTCAACTTGGAAACTCTGACTATACAGCAGATTTGAGTCGACTATCACTGGTAACAGATGAAGAGTTGATGAAATCCTTGGGGAAAAAAGATGGCGCCGTTCTCGCCATTGAAATGTCCATTCGAAAGCTTCACGCCCATACAGATAACATTCAAATCAAAGACCTTGAGAATCCTTGGATGGGGGAAATTGGAATTCAAAATCCTGAAATTACATTTGGAACACCCGACAATCCTTTAATCGCTCGCATGCCTTTTTACGTACGTGTAGACGAGAATGGTCTTTTAAGCTTTCAAGCTCTACAGGTCAGTGAGAACATCGATCGCGTTCCCATTGAATTAAAATATCAGAAAATTATTTTACCTCAATTTGAATTTAAAGTTTCAGGTCAAAACCAAGTTTATAAAATTAAATTAAATGAAGATGAGTTTAAGAAAATTGTAGACGATCACTTACCTGAGGGGCTCAAGATGATTCGTCAATCTTTAAGGGGGTTCTTACAAAATGAACTTCCTAAAATTTTAAATGACAAGGCTCAAGAATCCTTGAAAAACGACCTCGAGCAAATTCAACCGATTAGCGCTCCTGGAACACAAGCCGGTGATACACGCCCTCCCCTCTCTTTGGGACTTAAACTCACAAAACTCAATCTTAAAAACTCGAATTGGTCTATTGGTTTATCGGCCTTCATCGAAGACACCTCCATTCTTCCCAGGATAACTCCCTTCTGGCCAGGCTCGGGAGCTCGAGGGACACCTACCTTTAATCACCTAGCGGGTGATCAATATGACCTAGCTATTGCCGTCGACCGAGCTCTTTTTAATCGAGCTATTCATTTGGCTTCCAATCGGCAGAACTTTAAAAAAATGGAAACATGCCCTGGCCAACCACCCATTGAACTTCTTTCGGGCCCTGCCATAGACTTTAATGCGAAAGTGAAGCCGCAAAGTGATTTAGAGGCCCCCATTGTGATGTTTATAGATGCACGCGCCGATGTCCCAGAAGCAGATCGAACTCGCTTAGGACTCCCCGTTCTTCCTGACAAACTCCACATTAAGCTTCGCTATCAGGCATTAATAAAACCTTCGCATCCTGGTTCGACTCAGCTTTCTATCTACCCTATTGGTCCTGATCTAGACTCTCTTTGGATTGACACGAGCTCATTGCCTTTCTTGGGAAAGGTTTTTCAAGGTAAAATTATCACGGCTCTAAAGGAGCGCTTGTCCGCCCCTTCCTCTTGCGGTAAGGGTGAGCCCATGGCCAATTTCCAGCTGATTAACTCTCTGTGGGGAATTCCACTTGAATACACCAAAATCCGCATGGACCCTCAAGGACAACTGATGATGTATATGAGTTATAAGAATGTAAATCCTGGCCAAGAAAATGGACAGAGGAAGTAATATATGAAAAAGTTTGGAGTTTTTATGAATAAACTCGTAAAGAAAATATCGCTGATCACTCTAGCATTCAGCATTGTTTCCTCAGCACGAGCTTTGGCAGACAATGCCATTCCCTCGGGTAGATTTGATACGGTCCCTGCTATCCAAGTCACAGTTCCTGAAACCTTAATCGGACAGTATGTT
>DAHVKR010000070.1 GCA_027320785.1 Bdellovibrionales bacterium | reverse complement strand
CCACATTAGTATCATATTTCATAAGTTGGCCTGAGTGATCGAGGCCATATAAATCAAAACCATCATAAATGGAACGAATGACAGGGGACGAGATTTTTTGCATGGCCGAATCTGTTAATTTTTTTAAACCCTCGAAAGTTTCAGGAAGTTTGTAGACCTGACCCTTCTTATCTAGCAATCCGACTTGAACTCCATTGTCGATTCTAAAAATTCCGGAAGCTTGAATATGATTAAGTGGAATTTTAGTAAAATGGTAACTCAGATCGCTATTATTTGCGCAGCTTAATTCGTGTGGACTCAGAAAGCAGCTGTAAACCGGGCCGTAGAGAACATCGATTAAATTCTTTCCATATGTAGAGGGATTATTTTGAGAAAACATTATTGAGAAATTACCGCTGCCATTGGACCAAGCCATATTGTAAGTAAAGCTCTTCAAATTATCTGGATTATAAATAATATTCGAGCTTCCTCTTTGAACAAGGACCAAGTCCTCTGCATCACCCGATTGCAGACTCATTAGCTGAGTGCCCAGTTTCAGTTTCAAATTACCGTGGTCATCTTTTAAGAGAAGACCACGGGAAATTTTAAAAGGTAATTTATTGAACCGAGTTACAAAAGTTTCGACAGCCTCCGCTTTGGCATTGCTTCGGATAACTGGATTAACATTATCTTTTTGAGATAAGCGAATTTTAAACTCGGCCTCGACAGCATAAGAGCCTTTAAAATCATAAGAAGAGTCGCAGGCGCGACCAGCTCCCTTTAAGGGGCCTTGTTCACAATCGGAATGGTCATAACCTTCAGAGTCGTTGTGTCGAGCCTCGTGAATCAAGGATGAAACAATAAAAATATCACTATAGGCACTCATACTGCTGCAGATGTTTATAGAGGAGTCACCTTTGCCAGCATAAGCCGCCGCCTGTAAGCCATGCAGAGTTGAGTAACCACACCAGTCCTCATCATCAGCGCGGAAATTAATAGTGTTCACTCGCTTTTTAAAAAAATCCCAAGCATTATCACCGATAATATTTTGATCAATTATGGAGTTTAAATGTGGAAGCTCGCCATTTTTTTTGAGAAATATAAGAGCCTTTAAAATCTTAGTCGTCAAAGCTTGAGGATTACAGAGCTCCAGTTTATCAATTTTGACGTTTAGGTTGGAACTCTTAAGTTGAATTTCAGATAAAACAGAGGTTACATCCGCTTGATTTAAGCACTCTGCGTGAGCTCCATAGGAAAAGCTCATTGCCATAAAAAATAAAAACAGACTCGATTTGAATATCATCATATCACCGTTAGAATTAATGCAAGCTGTGCCATTGACTCAAAATGAGACATATTCTTCTAGGGGAGAATGTGGGTGTATTCGGGATGTCGATATCTTCGACAGCCGATCGCGATTAAGGGAATTTTACTATTCGATTTCTTCCACTGCCGTCGCTGTTTTTTCGTGGCTCAGAGCGCGGCGTGGAGCTCGGAAATAAGTACGAGGCGAAAGCTCGAGCAAGTCTTGTAGCTTCGCCATGTAAACACAAGCGTAGCGTTCGACTTGGTAAGCAAGATAACTTTCCTCATTTCCAGCTCGCATCAACTGTCCCCACTGCGGGTTATAGAGAACTTGTTGTTTTTTGATGAGTCCCGAAATTTGTGTGTCGATCTCGGTGATCTTTTTTTGAAGCGTTTCGGATTGGACCTCATCGATTTTTCCAGACTCAACTCTTTCAGTCATCATTTGAGTGAGGTCGTCCTCGAGAGGTTCTTTCTTGGCCATCAAGCCTTCGATTTCATCAATGATAGGCTGAGCTTTTTTATTGCTCTCGACTTCTTGTGCGAGCTCTTCGATCACCATGGCGGTGCGCCAGTTACAATCTTTTTTCAATCGCAGGATATCGCCGTATATGTGATCTCCGATGTAAAGAATATCGTCTCCGTCTAGATTGAGATCTGACGTGAATTGACGTGCATTTCCACCTTGGTACATTCCGGGCGTGAGTTTTTCGGATACATTGGTCATCGTACCATCTTCTGGATTTACTTTCAGGTATTTAGCGCCTTCGTAGAAGAAGCGAGGTTTGGAAGCGAAGGTGATCACATACTCAAAAAGGTCATGCCATGATTTGTGCTCTTTAAGGAATGGGTTGATGGCATAATCCAATAAAAGTTTTGAATAGTGGAAGTCAGAGTTCGTGACGATAAAGATTTTTTTCCCATGACGCTTAAATTTTTCGAGCCCCTCTACAACAGCGGGATCCATGATGATGTACTGGTCAAGATTTTTCCGAACCTCATCTTTAAGAGAGCCATCTCGATGGGCTTCGTCAACGGCATCGAGAACATCATCTGCTATTTTAGCGTATTCAGGATATTTGTTTTGAGTATCATTGTCTTTGAGATCAACAATTTGAGAGAAGAGTACGGCTAAAGAAAGAGAAAAGAATGTGTCGATGGCTAAGTATTGGCCGGTGCTGAGATCAATGTATGTCGATTTATAAATTTTTTGGTGATTTTTAAAATCGATGGGTTTTAGGCCATGATAAGAGTTTCGGATGGCCGTGTAGCGGTTTAATTTAAGAAGATTCCCCTTTTGTCGATCAATAACAAGACCGCGGATGGCAAAGTTATAGTCGAATTGAAGTTTACGAAGAGTTTCGGGGTAAGCTCTATTTTTGATTAGTTTTTCTTTTATGATGGAGTGAGAAAGCTTCTCGAAGTTTTCGCTGTTGTAGCGAACGAGAGTATGATCCATATCCAAGCCAAGGTATTTTATTTTTTTGAGATTGAGAGTGCGATTAACGTAGACGTTGCTGTTCATTTTGTTCCTTTTTCGAAGTATCTTTTATTCTCTCGCAACTGGATGCCCCTGTCGATTCCAGAGAATCATGCCTCCCAGCATATTATAGACTTTTGTATAGCCTTGACTCTTCAGAAAGGCGGCAGCGCGTGCAGAGCGGGCCCCACTGCGGCAAATCAAGACCACGTGTTTGTCTTGTGGAATATGAGAAAGGTTTTCGGGTAACGCTCCGAGGTTTATCAGAGTGGAGCCCTCAACATGTCCTAACTCTCCATTCCATTCTTCGTTTTCTCGAACATCGATGAGGACGATGTGTTCCTGAGCCGCTTTAACATGATGAGGAGAGATATCCTGGACTTCAGGATATTGGGGATTTTGCTGAAATTCATTAAATCCGGTGAAACCCATTGTTAGACCTCGCAATTGCCAAGAGAATCATGATAAAACGAATCCGCATGCCTCACAAGACAGAACCACTTAAAAAAGCCGCAAAAACCTCCTCTAAAGAGGCATTCGACGCTCTGAATCCCGATCAGAAGCAAGCTCTCGAGCTTTTACAGTCGGGCGAAAATATTTTTTTAACAGGAGGAGCTGGTTGTGGGAAATCCTATGTGATTCGCCAGTTTGTTTCAGATTTGGGCCCCAAACAAATGCCTATTTTGGCCAGCACGGGAGCGGCCGCGGTTTTGGTCGGAGGTCGTACCTTCCATAGTTTTTTTGGCTTAGGAATTATGGAAGGTGGAGCTGAGGCGACCTTTCAAAGAGGTCTCAAAGACAAGAGATTGGCAAAAAGATTACGTGAGGTAGAGGGCATTATTCTGGATGAAGTATCTATGATTTCAGGAGAGTCTTTGCGAGTGGCCGAGGCTTTAGCGCAAAATGCCCGAGAATCAAAGCTTCCTTGGGGAGGCATGCGCGTTATTGCAGTCGGAGATTTCGCGCAACTTCCGCCCGTGACTCGTTCAGGTCCTCGAGATTGGGCTTTTTCAAATGAGGTTTGGCAGAAATCGGGATTTTTGAATTTCGTGCTCACTCATAATGAGCGCGTACAGGACGATCGCTACTTGGATGTTTTGAATAAAATTCGAGTGGGCATTGTGGATGCTGAAGTTCGTGAATATTTGGATGAGCATCAGTTTGAACACGATGAAGAAGATCCAGCCACAAGGCTCTTCCCTCGAAGAGATCAATCTTTAACGTATAACTTGAAACGCTTATCTGAAATTGATTCTGAAGAAGTAACGATTGATTCGATTTATTTTGGAACTGAAAAATTTCAAGAGACCCTCATCAAGCAAGGACCTGTGCCTCCTCAGTTAAAATTAAAAGTCGGTGCGGAGGTGATGTTTATTCAAAATGATCCGAATAAGCGTTGGGTGAATGGAACTCGCGGTCAGGTCGTCATGATAGAAGATGACAAAATTACCGTAGAGAAAAAGCACGGACGTGATGTAACTGTAGAAAAGCAGCAGTTTAGTTATTTGGACGCAGACGGAAATGTGGTGGCTTCGGTGATTCAATTTCCTCTGACCTTGGCTTATGCGACGACTATTCATAAATCCCAAGGAGCCACATTAGACGAGCTTTGGTGTGACCTTTCTAATTTGTGGGAACCTGGGCAAGCTTATGTAGCTATGAGCCGTCTTCGTTATGGTAGAGGGCTGAAGGTTCTTCGTTGGAATGAGCGTTCAATTCGAGTGGATCCTCACGTTAAAAACTTTTATCAGCAGTTGTGAAAATGAATAAACTAAGCCTTGAACAAGCCATGCAAATTGCGATCGATGAAGCCTACAAAGGGTTTGCCTTTGTATCGCCCAATCCTCGAGTGGGATGTGTGGTTTTGGATCATCAAGGTTATTTACTCTCGACAGGGCATCATACTCGCTTTGGTCAGCCTCATGCGGAAGTTGAGGCTCTGAAAGGGCTGTCTCAAGAGCAATTGCAAGGTGCCCATGTGATTGTCACATTAGAGCCTTGTGCACACGAAGGGCAAACTCCCAGCTGTGCGAAGATGTTAGCTCAAATGCCACTAGCCCAAGTGACCTATGGCTTGATAGATCCCAATCCCTTGGTGGCGGGCCAAGGAGCCGAAATCATTCGACGGGCGGGCATTCAAGTAAATGAATATCAAGGGCCTTTGAAAAATGATCTCGAAGAAGCATGTGAAGAGTTCCTTTGGAATTTTCGTCATAAAAAAACCTTTGTCGCACTGAAGGTGGCTCAAAGTTTAGATGGAAAAATAGCTCTGAAGAATGGAGAAAGCCAGTGGATCACCGGCCCCGAATCTAGACAAAGAGTCCACGAGTTGCGTGCTCAGTATGATGCTGTTCTTGTGGGGAAGAAGACAGTTCTTCAAGACAATCCGAGTTTGAATGTTCGCCATCCCGCTATTCAAAAAGAAAATCAGGTGGTGGTTTTAGATCGCAGTGGAGATGTTTTGAAAAATACATCTGAGCTGAATATCTTTAAAACTCATTCAAAAGATCATATCCATATTTTATCTTCCTCCAACTTAAGCGAAGCTTTAGATGAGCTCTACAATCGAGGAATTCGAAGTGTGATGGTCGAAGGCGGAGGCGAAATCTTCGCGAGTTTTTTAAAAGAAAATCTTGTTCAAAGGCTTCATGTGTTTATGGCACCTGTCTTAATAGGGCAGGGCATGAGTTGGACTGAGGGTTTCTCCATCCCGAGCCTTGAGCAAAAAATACAGCTCAAATCGATTAAAACGAGGCCTGTAGGGAGGGACCTCCATTTAACAGCCCGTATTTAGCCGGAAACATTTGGCGTCATGAAAGATCTCAAAAAATCAAATTCATAAGTATTTTCAATATATTACATTCTTGAATAAGAGAATTTAACGCTTTGCTTAACAAAGTCTAGACAATAGTTAGCGTCTCTTTATGGTATATTGCTTTTATGGACCCTGATGATACCAGCCATAGGCGAATGACGATAGCTTCAGCAGAAAAAAGCAAAGATTTATCGGAAACAAAACCCAGCACAAATCCCTTTAAAATTGAGTGGTCTCTATTTTGGGATGGTCTTTTAAGAGATCATGATGAACCTGAAGGAGATGATCCTTTGAAGGCTCTCACGCGCGAGCAAATCTCTAAATTGATCAAAGATCTTTCGGCTCAACGAAAACAGCTTCATAAACAGATTGAAAGCGTTAATAAAGAAATTGAGCTGAATAGCGCTAAACTTGAAAGCTTAAAATTAGTGGGAAGCGAACCTGAAGAAACTTTGACTCGGATTAATCAATTGAATGATCAGGGTGAAGCGTTAAGTTCAGAGTTACAAAAGCTCAATCAAAAGCTTCAATGGGTGAGAACTCACGAAAAAGAAATGGGCGACAAAGATTGGGCTTAACTTCAGCCGTTCTTTGCGTCTATAAAAAATAAATGAAGAAGCACCTGCCTGTTGATGATTATCTGGCTGAAATAAAATCTCTTTTAAAAAATCATTCTTCAGTCGTGGTCACGGCAGCCCCAGGCGCAGGTAAAACAACTCGGATTCCTCCAGCACTGATCGAAATCTCTCAAAAAAAAGTTTTAGTCCTAGAGCCTCGGCGAATTGCAGCGATGGCTGCAGCCTATCGGGTAGCAGAAGAGGAAAATGATAAAATCGGAAACAAAGTGGGTTATGAAGTTCGCTTTGATCGGCAGGTCAATTTGCAGACAAAACTTGTTTTTGTGACGGAAGCTTTGTTGACTCGGAAAATTCTTTCAGATCCAACCTTGTCTGATTTTGATATTGTGATCTTGGATGAGTTTCACGAAAGATCTTTGCACACCGATGTGGCTATTGGACTTTTAAAAGAGCTGCAACAGTTGGAAAGACCAGATCTCAAAATTGTAGTGATGTCAGCTACGCTGGATGCGCAGAAGTTATCAGACTATTTAGAGCAAGACCCCATCGTAGATGTGCCGGGGCGCCTCTGTGCGCTTGAAACATATTACGACACAAAACCTCAAGGGCTGATGTGGGCGCCGAATTTGACGGATCGTTTGGTTGAAAAAATAAAGACAGCCGTTCAGTCCGGAGAGCGAGACACCTTGGTGTTTCTTCCAGGTGCTTATGAGA
>DAHVKR010000006.1:8851-14032 GCA_027320785.1 Bdellovibrionales bacterium | reverse complement strand
AGAAGAAATGAAGCAACCTTCACTCAAGGATTCCTTAGAGGATTGGCTCGAAAGAACCCCTTTTGTTTCTGAGGGAACTTTTGATTTCTGGAACCAATACTTTCAATGCGTCACCGATATGATCGATCATGATATTGAAATCGTGAAAAAGAACCCTCGTCTGAGTGAAGAGGACAAAAAGGTATCGATTGCAAGACTTGAAACATCGCTGAAGCAGTTCGAAATTCTCTCTCATGATGATGACTATGCAAAGCTGCAAGAGTCTGGCTTTTTTGAAATGTCACGAAAAGCCATTCTTTCAGCTCTCTTTATCCTGATTTATCGGGATGAACCCCTTCTTCATAAACCTTTTGAGGTTATCAATTCCTTACAAGATCTCGATGAGTCCATCACGCAATGGCGCAGTCGTCATGCCATGATGGCCCACCGAATGATTGGAACACGCCTGGGTACAGGCGGATCCAGTGGGGGCGAGTACCTCCAAAAGACAGCAGCTCAACACAAGATCTTCACAGATTTCTTTAATCTGACAACTTTCTTGATTCCACGCTCTCAGATTCCCAAACTACCCGAATCTTTAAAGAAGAAAATGAATTGGACTCTGGGGTGATTACCCCAGAGCTTTAATGTCTTCTAAAACCTGAGCGGCATGCCCATCGGGACTCACCTTGCGATACTCTTTCGCAAGTTTCCCATTCTCGTCCAGAATAAATGTACTTCGCTCGATTCCCATCACTTTTTTCCCGTACATATTCTTTTCTTTGATCACATCAAAGATCTGACAGGCTTTTTCATCCACATCAGCTAATAGTTCAAAACCAAAACCATACTTACATTTAAATTTATCGTGAGACTGAACTGAATCTCGAGAAATTCCAAATACTAGGGCATTAGCTTTTTTAAATTCCGGATAAAGTTGAGTAAACTGCTGTCCTTCCAAAGTGCATCCGGGTGTATCATCCTTTGGATAAAAGTAGAGAACGACCTTCTGCCCTTTGAACTCACTGAGGTTATGCTCATGACCTTGAGAGTCTTGAAGAATCAGATGAGGTGCTAAACTACCGACTTGGAGGGATGGGAGGGACTTCCGACGAATCGTGCTGGATTTCTTCGGGGTTGAGCGGCCCTGGCGGCTGGTTTTCTTCTTCAATTGAGGGCTGCTTTTTTTCTTCGCTGTCTTGCGAGTTGTTGCCTTCTTTCGTACTGTCTTCTTTTGCGTTTTCTTGCGAGTTGTTTTCTTTTTCGCCATGGACTCCTCCTCGGGTCGGTATCTGAGGTGTCATATTAGAGAATTCTTTCTTTTCTTCAACAGGTTTCTGTGGAATTTTTTTAACTTTCAAAATGATGTCTCCCGACAAGGGAACCTCGGTTTTAAAAGTCGCTGTAACCTGTAACTCTTTTTTAATTTCGCCTTCTAGCCTTAAGACCTTAGGCGATGAGGCTCTATACTCAAAAACCTTAAACTCAGCGATTTCGTTTTCGTTTCGATCTCGAACATAATGAGGACACTTCATAGAACGGAGCTTTTCCCCATCAAGTCCGACTTCAAACTGACATTCCTGAGTCGGATAAAGAATAGAAACCCCGATTCCATATTGATCTACAAAAGGTCCATTTTTCCAGATAAGTTTCCATTTTTCGGGATGGGCTGAAACTTTCTGAATCACACCTAAATCCTGTGAGGGCTTTCGACAAAGGGCCTCAACATGCCAAGTATCAGGACCCTGTTTTTCCATTTTCAGCTTTTTACAAAATGAAGTCTCTATCCGCTTTTTAGATTTTGCCGTTTGAGATGCTGCCACACGGAAAACTCGAAAAGGAGAATGGTTTTCATCCTCTCTTTTATTCGTGATAATCCACCAAGCTTCCCGTTCCACATCTTCGGCCTGCTCTAAAAAGGCCAGCGAAGGAGATTCAGACATAGGTTGAATTTTTTTTTGAGACCACGCAGAATGTGAAAATAGGCAGCCTACAAGAAAATAGAAGAGGCTGAGCCTCAAAATCTGACGCATAGTCTTATTTTGATTGCTCTTAGCCTAAAAATCAAAGGATCATAATCACATGGAAAAAATATGGCTTAAAAATTATCCTCCTGGCATTTCACCTGAAATCAATCTGCAACAATACCAGAACTTGGTCGAAGTTTTCGACGAAGCTTGCCGCCTCAATAAAGGTCGAGCTGCCTATACCAACATGGATGTTTCCCTTAACTATGAAGAAGTCGAGCGAATGGCCTCTCAGTTTGCTTCCTTTTTGCAAAATGAACTGAAGTTACAAAAAGGAGATCGCATCGCCATCCAGATGCCCAACCTTCTTCAATTCCCAGTGGCTGTATTCGGAGCCTTTAAAGCGGGACTCGTGGTCGTGAATACCAACCCTCTCTACACGGCTCATGAAATGGAACATCAATTTAAAGATTCCGGCGCTAAAGCCGTCGTGATTTTAGCTAATTTCGCTAACCATCTTGAGAAAATTATAAATAACACTCAAATTCAATCTGTAGTCGTCACGGAAATTGGCGATCTCTTCCCATTCCCTAAAAATATCATTGTGAATAGTGTCGTGAAACACATAAAAAAAATGGTACCCTCTTACCATTTACCTCATGCTTACAGATTCAAACAAGCCCTTGATATCGGCTCCCACCAACAGCTGACGCCTACAAAGCTCACACAGTCAGATGTGGCTTTTCTTCAGTATACTGGAGGAACCACGGGTGTGGCCAAAGGGGCCGTGCTCACCCACGGGAATATTTTAGCCAATATGCTACAAATTGTTTCTTGGATGGGAACAAAGTTAAAGAAAAAACAAGAGATCGCCATTACGGCACTCCCGATGTATCATATTTTTTCACTGACCGTGAACTGTCTCGCCTTTATGTGGTATGGAGCTCAAAACATCCTGATCACGAATCCAAAAGATATTCCTGGCTTTATCAAAGAACTTCAGAAGTCTCACTTCACCATTATGACGGGTGTGAATACTCTCTTTAATGCTTTGATGAATCATCCTGATTTTAGCAAAGTGGATTTTTCCCATGTTAAAATCTCAGTGGCTGGAGCCATGGCCTTACAAAGAGCTGTCTCAGAAAGATGGAAGGAAAAAACGGGTTCCACTTTGGTTGAGGGTTACGGTCTGACAGAGGCTTCTCCAGTGGTCTGCGTAAATCCTATCACGGGTGGAGAAAAAGTCGGAACTATTGGACTTCCTGTTCCCAGCACCGATATCAAATTTATCGATGAGGATGGTCACGAAGTGAAACTTGGCGAATCAGGAGAGCTTTGTGTTCGTGGTCCTCAAGTCATGCAGGGCTATTGGAACCGGCCTGATGAAACATCTCAAGTCTTGACGGCAGATGGTTGGCTTAAAACCGGGGACATTGCTCAAATTGACACGGATGGCTTTGTTAAAATTGTAGATCGTAAAAAGGATATGATTCTCGTTTCGGGTTTCAATGTTTATCCCAACGAAGTGGAAGATGCCATTGCCTCCAATCCTAAAGTTCTAGAGGTCGCGGCCGTGGGAGTTCCTGATGAGCACTCCGGTGAAGTTGTAAAAGTCTTTATTGTAAAAAAAGATCCTTCTCTGACAGAAAAAGAAGTCATGGATTATGCTCGACAATCTCTTACGGGCTATAAAATTCCGAAACAGGTGGAGTTTCGCACAGAACTTCCCAAAACTAATGTGGGGAAAATTTTAAGACGCGCCCTTCGCGGGGCCTAATAAGACTGCTGGTTTTAACAAATAAAAAAGCCAGGCGATATGTGCCTGGCTTTTTTTGTTTCTGCTGGAGATAAACCTCTTAGGCTTTTTTATTCCAAGAAGTACACCATGAGTTAGACTCTACCAATTTACCCGCAAAAATGGTGCAAGTTCCAACGGTCTTACCATCTTTTTGACCCACTTCTTTATAGAATCCACAGTTTTTACAATGTTGATCCTTAAAAGGAACACCTTGTTTAGCGATCTGAAGATCTTTTTTTACAGTGGCGTGATTTTCTGAATAATGCATCGCTTGAGCTGTTGGGTCTGTTTTAGGATCCACAAGGGGTGCAGCCAAAGGGCCAGTTTCACCACCGGCTCCGGGACGAGCTCGGCGTCTTTGTTCAGCATTTGCGATGGAACCTAATAAACCAAAGGTTACAAGGCCGACAGCGCTCACAAAGAAGTTACGTCTAGACAAATTCATGATGGTCTCCTTCTCGAAAAGCTCGCCTACTTTTCCAGGGAGCCCTTCCATTAAAGTTGATGATGAACCCATAGTGATCCCTTTTCACTTGGTTTTCAATTAGAAATATCGACAAATCTTGTCACTTTGGCTAAGTCATGATCTTCATCAGTCTTTTAATAAAAGCCTATTCGTTTTGAACTGGCCCTTTTCTTGGAAGAATAAGGCGAAGAGGTGGTCATTTTGCTCTGATTTTGAGCACAATAACTGCACATTTAATGCTATGAAACTCCTTTATTTTGTACTTCTTTTTTTCCTATTTTCCATGGCTCGGGCCCAGTTTCCCGAGGCCCCACCTTTTGCCGAATCTCATCTTTCATCTCTCTATGAAGAATTTCGCGAACAAGGAGTCCCCGAACCTGCTTTGAGGAGAATTTTTGAGTTTTTACTCGAAGCCAGTGGTAAACGAGTCCTCGTTAAAACAAACGAAGACAGCTACTCCACATTAAAACTAGCCAACATTCGATACGCAGGAGTGGCTGACTTTTCCCTGCCCTCCAACATCAAAAGATTCTATCTGCTTGATTTAAAACAAGGGACCGTTGAGCGCTACTATGTTTCCCATGGAAAAAACTCGGGAGGCAAATGGGCCGGCATTTTTAGCAACAAAGATAATTCTCATATGAGCTCACTCGGCTTGTATATGACAGGCTACACTTACAAAAGTGCCGCCTTCGGCGGGCAAGCTCTCAAGATTTTCGGATTAGATCCAACGAATGACAATGCCTTTTCTAGAAGTATTGTTGTACATCAAGCCAGCTATATGACTCCAGAATTTATGGCAGAACGCAAAACTACCCCTGGAGACACAGAAAGAATGGGGCGTTCCTTTGGTTGTTTTGCATTTGATCCCTCTTATGCTCCCGAAATTATTCAAAAGCTTAGAGGGGGAGCCCTTCTCTACGCCTACACAAAGGGTGTTGAAAAATTAATAGCAGAAAGAGCTGACTATC
>DAHVKR010000006.1:0-8841 GCA_027320785.1 Bdellovibrionales bacterium | reverse complement strand
GGTGAAACCTCAAAATGATCACGTCATCAGTACCGAGATTGAGGACCAGCAAAGAGAGAATTTTAATCGATAATTCAATGGATCAGAACTAAAGTAGGAATATGAAGTCCTTCCCTATTCTGAACCAACTTGGAACTGATTTTTACGATGTCGTTAAGCCCGCATCGTTTCCCCATCCTCAACTTCGATGGTTCAATACAGCCTCAGCTCAAGAGCTCGGACTCATTCCTCAGTCCCCTTCTGAAATTCAAGATCACTTTTGTTCTTTCCTGCCCTTTAAAGGAAACATTCGAGAACCTTTAGCCTTACGCTATCATGGCCATCAATTTCGTCACTATAATCCAGATCTTGGAGATGGCCGCGGATTTCTTCTCGCTCAATTCAGAGTTCATAAAAACATTTATGATCTCACAACAAAAGGAAGCGGCACCACTCCCTATTCAAGAGCCGGAGATGGTCGCCTGACTCTGAAGGGAGCGATCCGCGAAATCCTCGCCACTGAGATGCTAGAAAGTTTGGGAGTCAACACCAGCCAAACCCTTTGTGTTTTTGAAACGGGAGAAAATCTAGAAAGACAAGATGAGCCTTCTCCTACGCGTGGAGCGGTCCTCACTCGACGCATGCACAGCTCCATTCGCTTTGGAACTTTCCAACGTCTTGCTTATTTGAACCAACTCGAGCAAATGCAAAAGCTAGTAGATTACTCTCTTCAATATTACTTTCCCCACCTCCCTATCCGTTCAGATCAAAAAATTTCGCAATTCTTTCGAGAGATCGTCCGACAAACCGCCGATATGGCGGCACAGCTTATGACGAGCGGTTTTGTTCATGCTGTTCTCAATACGGACAATATGAATATCACAGGTGAGGTTTTTGATTTCGGCCCTTACCGTTTTCTTCCTTCTTATAATCCTTATTTCACAGCGGCCTATTTTGATCATTCAGGACTTTATAGCTATGGAAGGCAACCGGAAGCTCTTCTATGGGGCCTTGAACAATTAGGTTTGAGTTTACAAAAAATTGAACCGCATCTTCATATTCAAACATTTTTAAATGATTATTCTCAGGAGTTTTATCTTCAGCACAAAAAACATTTTTTCCGCAGACTCAACTTACGACCTCTAGCCGATGCACAGGATGATCAACTCATTCACCTTTTTTATACAATGTTATCTGAAGGTCCCAAATCTTTTGAGAAAACCTATTTTGATTTTTACGGAGGCTGGGCCCGCCAAGGATGGAATTTAAAACGAAAAGATCTTTATCAAAACACAACGGCTCAAGATTTCATTCAACTCTTAAAAAAATACTCTGTATCAGATGCCCCTCAACTCCTACATCCTTACTTCCTCGATTTAGATCCCGTGACTCTTCTTATTCAAGATATTGAGGAGCTCTGGCAACCCATCGCATTAAATGATGATTGGTCACTCTTTAAGCAAAAATTACAAATTATTCAGAGTTTTCGCGGTGTTTATAAATAACTTTCCATTATGAAACGTTGCAGGATGTAGCTCTAATGTCAGGTTTTGATTCGTTTTGACTAGCCCCCTGTGGCGAGGGGTGACAAAGCTCTCTCACCTTGGTGAAACGTCTAAGACGCAAACGTCAAGGAAAGGGGCCCTTCGATGTTCAGAAACTCTAAATCTCAAAAGTTAGTATCCTTCTCTTTTGTTCTGACTCTGCTTTTTTCAATTTCTTCGCAGGCGCAAGTCTCTATCATTGAAAAAGTTGTTCAAACCTACATGGCCAGCCCTCTTTACCTGGTTCCCGCTGTGGCCAATCAAGTAACACCTCCCCAAGGACACATTAATCTTCTGGGCTGGAACGTAAGCCCCCAAGATCCTCCTCAACCAACTGAACACTATAATCGACTTCATCATTTTGGTGAGTGGATTGTGATTCAACAGGCTCCTCAAGACTGCACAGATACGCGAAATAAAGTTCTCATTCGTGACTCAGAGTCGCCTGTGCAAATGCGTACTTCCAATCCTTGCAAAGTGGCATCTGGGGAATGGAATGATCCTTATACAGCTCAAACTTACAAGTCTTCAAAAGAAGTTCAGATTGATCACGTTGTCCCTCTCAAGAATGCCTATACGAATGGTGCGTGGAGATGGAATTATCAAACACGTTGTCTCTACGCGAACTTCCTCGGCTATAGAGATCATCTTTTGGCCGTGGATGGACCTGCGAATATGGCCAAGGGCGATGGGGGCCCTGATGAATACATGCCACCCAATCCCGCTTTCAAATGCGAATATTTAAAAATTTTCCTTAGCATCAAGTTGATCTGGAGATTGGGTATGTCACGAGCTGAAGCTCAAGGTATTCAAAATCTCATTGCTCAAGAGCATTGTGATACTCAAGCCTTCACATTCTCTACAGCTGAACTTCAGCAAGTCAGAGAATATATTCAGAGCAATCTAAATCTGTGCTCTGAAAACCCTCCTGACTACACTCAGCACGACTCCTCTCAGAGTCACTAAAAATTGTCTGAAACTTCTGCAGTTTCTAGGGCATTGATTTTCAATGTCCTAGTTTTTCGTCGATAAGTTCGACGGCTGACAAAATTTTTTTTTTATTTTTTTGAGACTCTTAAGTATCTTCAGATACTTAGCCTGTCTCAGTTCGAGAAAATGTCGGAAAACAAAGATCATTTCAAGCACTTAGAAGCCTCATTGGAGTTTCCGTTAAGCCCCTATCATACTAGTCCGAGTAAGTAAGCATTGGATGAAGGTCGAGTATGACTTCATCCATTAGCTTAAGAGGAGGACTAAAATGAAAACGTTCATGACGAGCAACAAGTGGAGTCTGGTCGGTCTAGCGGGACTTTTATCCCTAGGACTCACAGCCTGCGACAAATCCAGCGGCGACGTTTCTATTTTAGCAGCTGAGCAAAATTTTAAAGTTTCTCTTTCGATGCAACCTCGTCCTGTGGATATTCTTTGGGTTATCGATAACTCAGGATCTATGTCTTCTTCTCAAACAAACTTGGCTAATAATTTTAACTCATTCATCCAAGACTTTGTGACATTGAAGTACGACTTCCATATGTCCACCACAACAACTGATACTTGGTTTGAAATTTATAACAATAACTCCCTTTACAATTCGCGCTGGAGAACTGGTAACAGAACTGGTTCGAATCCAACAAACAGTGGCGTATATGTGATGAACCCCAATACATCAAGTCTTGATTCTGTCTTCACGACAAATGCCTTAGTGGGTATTAATGGGAATGGTGACGAAAGAGCTTTCTCTAGTTTTAAAGAATCTCTTTCCAACCCTGCGAATGCTGATTTCCGTCGTAGTAACGCCTTCCTCGCCATGATTATAATCAGTGACGAAGATGATTTTTCGCGAACAGATGCTACTTTTTCAGAAAGCTATACAGATCCTAAATTGATCCCAACAAGTAGTTTCGTTTCTTGGCTCGATACTTTTACAGGCAGTAACTCAACTAATCGCCATGATAACTATCAAGTTAACGCTATCTACATCAAAGATAGTGCTTGTTTGAATCAACTTCAGAATTCAACTCAGAAAATTGCTCAACGATATGGAGAAATCGCAGACGCTACTGGTGGAGTCAAAGCCAGCATTTGTGACCCTTTTAACGACGTATTGAACTCTATTAAAAATAAAATTCTTGTAGCCTCAGCTGTGTTCAAACTTGATCGTGAGCCGCAACCTGGAAGTATTGTTGTGAAAGTGAATGGTACTGTTCTTCCCGAAAGTGCTACAACTTGGAGCTATGATTCCGCAGCTAATTCCGTTCGCTTTGCACAAGAATCCATTCCGGCAGCAGATGATAATATCCAGATCGCTTACGATCCAAAGACTCTTTTATAGGAACGAAATAGAGGGTGGGCATGTCAAACTTAGCACATATCGATTTAGAAACTAAAAATTGGTACATCCTGCGCGGTGAAACTCAATATGGTCCCTACGACTATGCGGGAATGATCCGCATGGTTCAAAATCACGAACTTCAAGATTATCATTATGTTTGGGCTCCTCATCTTGAAACCTGGCAAATGCTGGGTGAATGCCCTGATTTTTCAAAAGATCGTATGATTCTTCTGATTAAAGAAAATGAAACACTTCGAAATGAATTCTCTCGAAGAGAAGCTCAACGTAAAGATATCCACAGTCCTGTATTAGGACATAATGGTTCTACGTTTTTTGATGGGGACTGCACAAGCATATCTCAAAATGGCGCGTTGATCTTGATCAACTCACCCCTTCTCTTGCCAGAAGATCAAGTTGTTATACACTTTTGCGCAAGTTCTTCTTTCCCTGAAGGCTTTAAAGTTCTCGCACAAATAGTCCGAAAAAATTTTACTAAACAAAGACTTAACACGAAATCTGCTTTGCAATACGCCGTACGTTTCCTCCAGGTGCAAGCTGATGGTTTAACACAGATTAAATCTATTATTAAGGAATAGAAACTAAGGAGGAAACAAATGGGCGGTCAACAAGGTATCCTGGAAATTCTCGGTCATGCGGGTCCAATGGGATTTATTATCGTGGCAACAGGTATTGGAGCCATGGCACTCGTAGCAGAAAGAGCTAAAGCTCTTTATTTCAATTATTCAATGGACTCAGAATCCTTTATGAATAAGGTTCAAAACTTGATCCTTTCGAAAAAAATTGATGAGGCGATTGTTCTTTGCAATCAACTCGACAAAAAACCCATGGCGAAAGCTTTTAAAACAATCTTAGAAAAAGCGGATCGTGATGATGAAACAATCTTTCAGTCTCATGATATTGCTATGAGTGAAGCTGTACCGATGTACACACGCCGTCTTCATTACCTTTCGATGTTAGCAAACGTGGCAACACAGTTGGGCCTTTTAGGTACCATCTACGGTCTGATCCTATCGTTCCAAGCGGTTTCTCAGGCTGACCCTGCAACTAAGCAACAATTATTGGCTGTCGGTATCTCGACTTCTCTTTATACAACAGCTTTAGGTTTGGCCGTTGCGATCCCCGTTATGGTGGCCTACTCTTTCTTGTTCTCTCGCCAAAATGTGCTTCTCGAGCAGTTACAAGAAAAATGTGGCAAACTTACAGAGCTTTTAACTGGTTCACATGTTCCAACTCTTAATAGAGCGAATATTTTCCCTGACACGCCTGTGCGTCCAAATGGCTCAACACCCCCTCCAACCAATCACAAGGCTTCCTAACGGAAGCCTGGCACTGCAAGTGTTTAATAAAAATGAGGTGGGTCGTTTATGAAAAAAGTAAAAATTAATCATCACTCAGAGTTTGAGCTGGATTTAGCATCACTTCTAGCTGTGATTATGAAACTTGTTCCTGTTCTTCTTCTCTCAAGTGCCTTTATGCAATTGATGGTGATCGAAACAGATCTCCCACAAGTTGTGACAGAGGCTATTCAGAAACAAGAAAAGGAAAATAAGAAAAATATTTTGGTTGAAGTTGATGATAGCCGCAAAGTGGTTATTACCATTGATGTTGAGGGGAAAAAGTCCACAGTATCTGTTGACCCCACAAAAGAAGGTCATGTCGATTTAGCCAAATTACAACTCACTTTCCGAGAAATTAAGCAACAAAATCCAGATATTTTCAAGATCGATCTCGCCCCTGCTGGAAATGTAGCTTACAACGAAGTGGTTCGTGTGATGGATGAAGCACGTCGCAGCCGTGACTATCATATCCGCTTCCCGATTAAAGACGAAAAAACAGGAAAAGACACAACGACCGACTATATGTTTCCTGAAATTGTCTTTGTGAATATGATGGAGGGATAATATGGGACGTCGTCGTCATTTCGAAATGGATGTTAAGCAAAACTCCACCTTTACTTTGAATATTACTTCCATGACGGATATGTTTACCCTTCTTCTGGTTTTCCTTTTACAGAACTTCGCAACAAGCTCTGTTGAACTAAAACCTGTTAAAGATTTAAGGGTTCCTACTTCTAACTCATATAAAAATCCAGTGGACGTTCTTCAGGTTTCTGTGAGTGAAGGCGAAATTCGAGTATCCGACAAAGTTGTGGCTCGCGTTCAAAATCGCCAAATTGCCAGTACCGATATTGATCCTCAGGATTCCAACTTTATTAAACCTCTTTTTCAAGAGCTTCAAGAAAGAGCCCATGACCCTAAGGCGCAAAAAGGAAAAGACGAGGATAATGGACAAATTCTTTTACAAGCTGATCAGAACTTGCCCTATCAGACTATTCGTAAGGTCATGTACACAGCCAGCATGGCGGGATATCCGCATGTCAAGCTTGTAACAGTTATTGGTAATTGACGAGTCGCTTATGAAGAATCAAATTAAAGTTCTACTGTCATTTCTTCTAATCCTCCTGACGGCCACCCCTGTTCACGCAGCTGATGATCAAAGCGATAAGCGTGGACTTTTGCCTGAATTGAAACTTGATTCTAAAAGTGAAGGTAAAAATGAGATCAAGGAACTCGACTCCGAGATTATGATCTCGCGAGTTGAGGATAAGGCGATCAAAAGTCTTCAAGTTCTTCTGAAAAAAAGAAGAGGAACTCCGCAAGAGCCTGATCTCCTTTATCGTTTAGCCGAACTCTACATGAGAAAAGCCAGAACGGGTCGTTTTTTTGATCTGAATCGTGATACAAAAACACTTAAAACATCCTCTTTCCCTATTCCTCCACAAAAAGGTAAGGATTGGATTCGAAAAGCGGCTCATACTTATGCTGATATCGAAAATAGATTTCCTCACTTCCCTGATTTAGATGGCGTTATTTTCAATAACGCTTTTGCGAATCAACAGCTAGGTAATGCACGTAATGCCGAGCTTCTTTATAAAAAATTATTAGATAAGTTTCCAAATTCACCACTGGTCCCAGATGGCCTCATCGCTTTAGGTGAACTTTTATATGACCAAGGCCGATTCAAAGAAGCCAAAGTCGTATTTGAAAAAGTTGAACAATTTCCAGACTCAAGAGTTTATTCCTATGGTCTCTACAAGTTAGCTTGGACTCTGTACAATATGAAGGCTTCCGATGAAGCCATTCAAAAACTTGTTGAAGTGGTGAATAAAAATCCTCCACCCAGTTTAGATGAAACTCATCGCTATAATTTACGCGAAGAAGCTCTTCGTGATCTCGTTCTTTTTGTCGGAGATCGTATAAAAGGGAAAGAACTCTACTCGTTCTTTAAAAAACTAACGACACCTAATGAACTCGGCCAGGCCATGATGGGCCTGGCCAAACTCTATGAATCTTACAACCGGGAAAAGGAAATTCATGAATTTCTGAATGAATTCCTAGATAATGAAAAAAATCATCCTTATCGCGTTAAGGCCTACATGGCTCTTGTCGATGCCAATGAGACCCTAAAAAAACGTGATGAAGTTTTAAAAGCATTGGATGAAGGAAGTAAACTTTGTGACTTAGATTCTACTTGGAAGGCTCGCCAGGAGGCGGCTTGGGCAAAAGATTCATGCGATAATGATTTTCGTAAAACAAGTTTGGAGATTGCGAAGAAATGGTGGGGCATCTGGCTTAAAAATAAGCATCACGTTGAATTTTCAAAACTCACTGAAAAAGCCTTACGACTCGTTCTTAGAGGTGACGACCCTGAAAAACCTGACTTCAAAACACGCTACGCTTTAGCCGAACTTCTCTTTCAGCAAGGTCAGTACGATGAGGCAAGCCAACAGTATGAGCGGGTTGGGCAAACCTCTAATGTCCCTGCCATGGTTCATGATGCAGACTATGCGGCACTCTTTTCCGTTCAAAAATCTCTGGAAGCTGAAAAATCCAAAGATAAGGATAAACAAGCTCGCCTTAAAAAATTATCGCTATACTATATTCAAAAACACCCCAAGGGTCAGTATGCACTTCCCGTGCAGCTTCAAGTGGCTATCGCAGAATACGCCGATAACAACGACAAAGAAGCTGAGAAATATCTGAAGCCTCTTATCAGTCAAAAATCAAATAAGGATGTCCGACAGAAGGCTCAAGACTTAATGTTAGATATCTATAACCTCAGAAAAAACTACACCGAGCTTCGAAAAATGGCAGCAGACTATTTAAAAGAAGCGGACACGGCTGATAGAAAAAAATCTCTCAATAAAATCTATGAAGAATCTCACTATGCAGAAATTCAAGAAGCCTTGAAGACAAAGCCTAAAATTGAAGTAGCTGATATGCTCATTGACTTTCGAAAAACCCATCCCGAATCAAAGCTCTCAAAAGAAGCTCTTTGGCAATCTCTTTCTCTCGCCTACAGTGATGGGTATGCAACGAAAGGCGCTGATCTTTCTCGAGATTTTGTGAAGCAATATCCCGATGATAAACGTAATATCGACGCTCTTAAACAAGCCGCACAATCTTATTTAGATACTGGCCGAATTGATCAAGCTCTTGTTGTCTATAATCAAATGCTGAATGATTTATCGGGAGATGAAAAACGCAAAACTCTGGATATTATCGTCGATCTTCAATTACTCGAGAAAAAAGGAACTCAAGCTCGCAAAACACTCAAGCAAATTATGAGCACGACTTCTGCAAAAGAAAAAAGAGCCCTACAAGATCGCTATCTCGCGACTTTCACCGAACAAGAAAAATCATCTCCAGAGTATAAGCAGTTTGAACAACAACTTCTTGCTCAAGGTGTAGAACCTCTTAGCACTCAGTACCTTACTAAAATATCTCATCGATACTTGGATAATAAACAATGGGCGCAGGCTTTTCAAACAGCGACTAAAATTATGTCTCGGCCCGTTCCCATGGAGGATCGAGCCGAAGCACGCTATATTCAAGCGCGTGTCTTAGAGCACGAACTGACATCTCAGAGTGTTAAGACTTCAAAAGAAAATCGACTCTCTCTTGA
>DAHVKR010000069.1 GCA_027320785.1 Bdellovibrionales bacterium | reverse complement strand
GGCTCTTTTGTCGGCATGGGCTTTATACAGGGGGACGCGCGACCCTGTTGTCCGAATAAAAAAATGGCCCGACTCCATCAGCTTCAAATCTCTTCGGGTTGTGCAGATAACAGATTTGCATGTCGGGCAACTTCGGCACCATCAGGATTGGCTCACGCGGATTGTTAAAAAAGTAAATTCTCTGGATGCGGATTTTGTTTTGATAACAGGTGATTTGGTCGAGGGAAAATCGCCTCTCGTACAGCCTTTATTAGAGCCATTGCAGAAGGTTCAAGCTCGTCATGGTCGCCTTTTTATTACGGGAAATCATGAATACATTTATGGAGGCTCGATTTGGGAAAAGACTCTACAAGAATTGGGATGGACCTGTCTGCATAATGAAAACAAGATTTTCGATATTGATGGAAAAAAACTTTTGATTGCAGGAGTGCCAGATCGCATGGTTCGACGTTTTGAACCTTCTGAGAAGTCTCTTCCGGATGTGGCTCTGCAGACAAACGAAAGAGTCGATTATAAAATTCTTTTAGCTCACGAACCTGCCAGTGTCTGGGATTTAAAAAATGAAAAGCCCAACGTGATTTTATCGGGACATACTCATGGGGGACAAATCTTTCCCTTTAACGGGCTTGTGCGATTAGCACAACCCGTTGTTTCCGGTTGGAAAAGGATTCAAGATGTTCATGTCTATGCCCACCCAGGGACAGGGCTTTGGGGTCCTCCCATGAGGCTAGGGACAGAGAGCCAAATCGCTTTATTTCAAATCTAAAGTCTTTAAGTATTTTTCAATACGTGGGTCCAAGGTTTGAAGAATTTCAAAATAGTTTTTCAATTGATTCAAGTCTTCAGGTTGAGATTGGCCTTGAAAAAGAGAGTTCCATTCTTGCTGACAATGTATATTAATATGCGACAGAAGGTCTTCAAGGTAGTTTTCTCCCCCATAAGGAGAAGATACCCATTCCTGTTTTTCTAACCAGTGAGCCGCACTTTTTAAGTAAAATAAATGTATGAGTTGCGGATTTGAAATTGTGTTTTGAGAAATAAGATTATTATTCATACGAGCTCCTTCCTATGAGCACGGTTTGTCATTTAAAAAATTTTCCTTAAGGCTTTTTTTAAGGGCCTTCATAGTGAAAGGTTTTTGAAGGTGAGGAGGCTTTTCAAGTTGATGGGGTGCTATAGCTTTTTCAAGCTCATCTTCTGTCAGTGATGAAATCACCATCAAGGGAACTTGAGGGTAGGTTTGTTTGAGAACTTTCCAAAAATCGAGACCTGTTCCACGGCCCTCTAAGATGACATCGGCGACAACAAATTCGTAAGGACTCTCTTTAAGGTTGTCGATACCTTGGATCACCTTATGGAGAGCTTCATCTAAGCTTATAGCCCAATCTATTTGCGAGTCTTTATGAACGTCTTGAATGGCTCTACGGACAATAGTAGCCAAAAATAGATCATCCTCAACGATAAGAATTCTTTTTCTATTTTGAGGATTAATTGCAGTTATGTGCGATTCTACAACTTGATTTTCCATTTTACTCCCCTCTACTTTTATTATGATGTAAGCAATCGGAAGGCCATACTAGAAACCCCTTGATATGGTGAATGGCATATCTTTGAGGCAAAACGCCCATTAGAAGGCCCCATAATCATTTAGATGTCTTCTTTTGAAGGATTTTTGTGACTTGTGAAATAAGACTCTGCCGATTGACAGGCTTTGTAATATGCTCGGAGAAGCCTTCTTGAAGGCATTTGTCTTTTTCTGTTGTAAGAGCATGGGCTGTTAAGGCCACTATGGGGGTCTTTGAGTCAAACTGCCGAATTTTCTTTAAAACAGTATAACCATCCATACCGGGCATTTTGATGTCCGTCAAAATGATGTCATATTTATTTTGCTGACACATTTGAATAGCAATTTCACCATTGGAGGCAGACTCGACATGAGCTCCAGTCTGAGAGAAAAATCGATTGAATAAAAGTCTATTTTCTTCTGCATCATCGACAATTAAAATTTTTATACCATATAAAGGTGATTTTTTTGACAAGTGATGCGTTAGTGTTAGCTGTACAGGTGGTGAGGCCTCTGCAACTTCGACAGGAATTCGAAATTGAAATGTACTTCCTTCATTAGGCTGACTTTTTACAAGAGCTAGTTGGCCTCCCAATACTTGAGCTAATCGATACGAAAGAAAAAGTCCTAATCCCGTTCCTCCATATTTTCGACTAATAGTCGCGTCGACCTGACCAAAAGGTTTAAAAATTTTATTTTGATATTCAGGAGCGATTCCAATGCCCGTATCATGCACGTCGAAGCTAATATAGGTTTTATTATTTTCAATTGGAGAGCTGGTGACTGTCAGAGTGACTTCGCCTTTGTTGGTGAACTTAATCGAGTTACTAATAAGATTTGTCAGAATTTGTTGTATTCGTGTAGGATCAGATTTGACAAGATCAGGAATGCTATCAGAGAGGTTGATTTTAAAAATCAGATTTTTTTCCTGAGATTTAATGTCAAAGAGTTCGTGAATTTCCTGAAGAAGGTAATAGAGTGAAAACTGAATAGACTCGGCTTCAATTTTATTCGCTTCTACTTTTGAAACATCCAATACATCATTAATAATATTAAGAAGTTGATGTCCATTGCGAAGAATTCGAGTCAGAAGATCCTGTCTCTCGAGTTCGCTCATGTTTTCATCACGCATAATTTCTGCAAATCCCAGTATAATGGACATGGGAGATCTAATTTCATGGCTCACATTGGCTAAGAATTCAGTTTTGATAATATTGGCAGCGTCAGCAGCTTGTTTAGCCATTTGTAAATCATCCAGGTGTTTTTTGTAATCGGAAACGTCAATATTGTATCCTATAAAGCCTAAGTAGTAGCCGCTGGAATCATATTGGGGACAGCCTTGACCCATCATCCAACGATATTTTCTTTCTGAATCTTGAAGTCTATATTCAATTTCAAAAGATTTTTTTTCTTTAAAGTGTTTTTGTAAGAACTCGAAACATCTTTGGTAATCCTCCGGATGAATGCTTTTCATCCAGCCGAGTCCAATTTCATGTTCAAGCGGTCGACCTGTAAATTCAATCCAAGATGAATTAAAGTAAGTATATAGACCATTCACATCGCTTTGCCAAATGAGAACGGGGAGAGAATCAATCACATACTCTTTTAAATATTTAGGTTGAACACTTGTTGTCCAATCAGCACTTCGATCTGAATATGAATTCATTTTGAGTCCTCTTTTATCATGTCGTAACAAGTTGTAGTCGTGAATTCATAAATCCTTTTCTTATTTTTCAGCAAGGATTATTTAATGATGCTTGAGTTGCACCATGCTAATATAAATAAATTTACAAATACTTAATGTGAACTTCGCGGAAGATTTAGTGCATAAGATTGTCTTCAAAGTTTTTAAGTTCGAAGTAGGCAGTGTAAGCATCTTTCCGATTTAAGTGATAATGTCTTTGAAGTTTTATGACTAAATTTTCGGGATGCTTCTCGAGAAAGATTAAGTCTTTATCTGATAAAAGAGGCCATCTATCGTGCATATAATTTATGATTCTAAGTGATTTAATAGGATCTTTAAATTCCATAAAAACCTCCTTTATTTAAAGTTTAACATAAATGTAGTGAATCATAACGAGTCAGGGTGTGTATTTTAACAGCTCTCCGTATTGTTTTATGAATCAATCTGTAGAAGTTTTATCATTAAATAAAGTAATAAGGAGTTTGCGTATGGATATGCAAATGACAATTCAGACAGATCAAGTAGAGTCTTTAATACCTCTTGCGAAAGATCACTTTAAAAACTTTAAAAGAGTACTGGTTGTTGACGACGATGTCGAGATGGCCATGTTGATGACCCGACAATTAAGAATTGAAAACTGTCGTGTTGAATATTGTATGGATGGGTACGATGCTCTTGAAAACCTGGTCAATCATCAATATGACCTTATTTTTATGGATTGGTCTTTGCCGGGTCTTAACGGCGGAGAAGTTTTAAAGAAAATTGATGAGTCCATTAATCGGGATCCTTTGATAGGAGAGAAGTGGGGAGTCTTAAAAAGACCTGTAGTGATGGTCTCTGCCTACGAATATGAAAAGCTTCAGTTGCCATTTGTTGAAAACTTTAAAGTAGTTGATTTTTGGGAAAAGAAGATGGGGCCTGCGGCTTTAAAAAGTCATATACATGATATTTTGAATCGAAGTTTTTACATTATTTAATTTAGCTGACAAGTAAAGGAGGTTGTATGAGCTCAAAATTACTTAATTCAATTTTTGATGATAAGAAAGTATACGTTGATGAAACTTTCATGGATATCATTCCATGGTTTCTGAATAACCGTAAAGAAGATCTTCTGAAGACAATTGGGTTTCTTGAGTCCCTTAATTTTGAGCAGATACAAAGAATGGGCCATCGTTGGAAAGGGACCTGCGCTAGTTATGGATTCCAAAAGCTGAGTGAAGCCGGTGAGGCCATGGAGACATGGGCCGAGAATAAAAAACATGACGAAATAGAAAACTTACTCATGCAAGTTGAGCAATATATTGAACATCTTGAAATAGTTTATATTCCCACAGTGGAAGACTCAGATTCACTAACAAACACTCATTGATGACTGTTTAAGGAGATATTATGAGTCTAGGCAGCTCCAGAGTTCTTATCGTGGATGATGACTTGGATATTCTTAAAAATATGCAAGTGACTCTTGCGCGTCGCGGGTACGAAGTGCAAACATTTTTGCATGCTGAAAAAGCCCTTGAGTATTTAAAATCCCAAGAGAAACGTATCGATCTTATTATTTCAGATATTCAAATGCCTGAAATGAATGGATTGCAGTTTTTAACATCAGTTAAAGAATTGATGCCGAGTACTCCTATTTTGATGATGACAGCTTTTGGAACTATGAATCGTGTAATCGAAGCTTTAAGGGGAGGAGCTGACGATTTTATTCAAAAACCGTTTACGCCGACAGACCTTATGACTCTAGTTGGGCGGGCTTTAAGCACAGAATATGTAAAGGATGCTCAACAACCCTCATCACGTTTGCAGCAGCAGATACAGCAAGCTCAAATTGTCAGTCAAAGTGCTGATATGAAAAAAGTCATGGAGCTCACAGAAAAAGTAGCCCTGACATCAGCTAATGTTTTGATTACAGGAGAAAGTGGGACGGGAAAAGAAGTCATCGCACAGATTATTCATAATCTGAGTCCTCGTGGAAATAAGCCTCTTGTGGCGATTAATTGTGCGGCCATACCAGAAGGACTTCTTGAGTCTGAACTTTTTGGTCATGCTAAAGGTTCCTTCACTGGGGCTGTTCAAAATCGTCGTGGACTTTTTAGAGAAGCCAACGGGGGAACTCTTTTTTTGGATGAAATTGGAGATCTGAGTCTTCCTTTACAGGCTAAGATCTTACGTGTCTTGCAGGAAAAGAAAGTAAGGCCAGTTGGGGCCAATGACTTATATTCTGTGGATGTCAGGATTGTAGCGGCCACTCATAAGAACCTTGAACAGAGTATTCGGGCTGGAGACTTTCGAAGTGATTTGTACTATCGTTTGAATGTTATACCGATTCATTTATCGCCGCTGCGTGAAAGAACCGAAGATATCATTCCTTTAGCTCAGCTCTTTTTAAATCGCATGTTAAAAAAGTACAACATTACGAATAAACGAATCTCTCAAGGGGCTTTGCAGGCTTTACTTTCCTATAGTTGGCCTGGCAATGTCAGGGAGCTGGAAAATGCGATGGAGAGAGCCGTCGTTTTATCGGGCCATGAAATCACGCGCGATAATTTATTTTTGTCATATCATGATGATAAGCCAATTAATAGGAAGAGCGCAGCTCTGTTTGACCTTCTAGAGCCCATGTCTTTAAGGGATCTAGAGCTTCTTTACATTCAGTATATTCTGACCAAAACGGGCGGTCGAAAAGACAAGGCCGCCTCAATTCTGCAAATTGATCGAAAAACTTTGTTTAGAAAACTTTCGTCATATCAAAAAGAGATCGAAAAAAAAGAAACTCCTCTGGAGTCGCCCCCAGTAAAAGATCTTTCTTTTATTTAAGAAGAAGGATTGGCTGCTACTTGTCTGACTAGGGTTACGGTGAGTCGAGAAATGCAGCAAAGTTGGCCTGATGAATTCGTGATCCGAATTTCCCAAACATGAATGGAACGACCTATATGAAGTGGACTGACTATGCCTGTGACAAGGCCGTTGCGTGCCGGTCGTAAATGATTGGCGTTAATTTCAACTCCCACAGGGAGAGTGCTTTCATCTTCTCGGCAAAAAAGAGAAGCCACGCTTCCAAGGGTTTCGGCAAGAAGAACGCTGGCTCCACCATGAAGCAGGCCCGCAGGTTGTACGGTTCGATGATCCACGGGCATTGTCGCCCGTAGAAAATCAGGGCCGATCTCTGTAAATTGTATGCCCATATTTTCGGAAGCTGTTCTTTTACTAATCTGATTGATGTGATCAAGCTGGGGTGTTTTTTTCCATAAAGAATTCATAATCTTATTTGAAAAGAGCGGAGTGTATTTGTAAATAGAAAAATACACTCAGTCGCAGCTGCTAAGGTGTGTAAGTCGAGAGACCTTTACTGACTTCAGTAGAGAAGTCAGAGGCCATATAGAGGGCTCTTTTAGCAGAGGCCCCCATGGGGTTATGAATAAGGCCGACAAGGTTTGAATTAAAGTCACCTGTTGAAGTCAGAACGCGGATGATTTCTTCAGGTGTTTTTAAATCAGGACGTTTCTCTTTTAGAAGAACCACAAGGCCTGTGACGAGAGCCGTTGCCTGTGAAGTTCCTGTCATATAGCCAATTTTCGAGTGAGGCAGCAGAGAGAGAATTTTTTCTCCAGGGGCTGCAATCTTCACTTTTTGAGGACCCCAGTTGCTTGAGGGG
>DAHVKR010000068.1 GCA_027320785.1 Bdellovibrionales bacterium | reverse complement strand
CCCCACCGCCAGCGCGCCACAAAATTCCCATTCAGATGCCGGCACATTGCCGGTAACGCAGGCTAACCCATGAGCCATTATGCATTCAGCACAGCCATCCGCCGTGGAGACTGGTCATGAAAAAAGCGTTCATTATTGTAACCATCATTCTGCTCATTTTATTGGGAAATATTCGAGCTGCCCTCATTACTGCTGTGACAATTCCGCTTTCGTTACTCGCTACCTTTCTCGTGATGAAGCCCCTTGGGATTTCAGGGAACCTCATGAGTTTAGGAGCACTCGACTTTGGGATCATCGTGGATGGTACAGTAATCGTACTCGATAACTGTGTCAGGTTTCTTCACGACCGAGCGAAATCTCTAGGGCGAAACTTAAACCAAGAAGAAATCAAAAAAGCTGTTTACGAATCCACTGTTGAAATCAGACAAGCAGCCGGATTTGGTCAATTCATTATCGTCATGGTTTTCTTGCCAGTATTTGCGTTAACTGGAGTCGAAGGGAAGATGTTCATTCCGATGGCTTCAACATTTGCCATCGCGGTGCTCTTAGCCTTTGTGCTTTCTTTTACAACGGCACCGGCGCTCGCCAGCATCTTCTTATCTGGTAAGACAGTCGATAAAGAACCAAAACTGATGGAGTGGATTCGCAAAGCTTACATTCCGTTTTTTGAATTCGCGTATAAGCGAAAAAATTTGACGATGGGACTCGGGTTGCTCTCTGTAGCTCTAGGTATTGGGCTCTTCATGACTAGAGGAGCTGAATTCCTACCACAATTGAGCGAAGGATCATTCGCGTTTCATATGATTAGGCCCGTAAATGCGAGCTTGAGTCAGTCCGTAGAGTTCCAAAGAAAGACTGATAAAGTTGTCGAAACTTTTCCTGAAGTCGCTCACGTTTTCTCCCGAATTGGAACGAGCGAGGTCGCAACCGATCCGATGGGAGTTAACGTCTCGGATACCTATATTATGCTGAAATCTCGTGATGAGTGGCCAAAAGTAGATGGCAAGAAAAGAACCTTTCAAGAACTCACTACATTGATGGTTGAAAAACTTGAAAAGGAAATTCCTGGTCAAACATATTTGGCTTCGCAGCCTATTCAAATGCGCTTTAACGAGTTACTTGAAGGAACAAGAGCCGATGTAGCGGTAAAGGTTTTTGGACCTGATTTAGATAAGCTTGTTGAATTCGCGAAGAAGACCCAAGAAATCGTATCTCAAGTAAGAGGGGCTGGTGATGTCGAAGTAGACTTGGCAGGCACGTCACCAGTTTTAAGAATCGAGCCGATCGAATCAAAGCTTTCAGCTTACAGCGGATCTGTGAAGAACGTTCTCGACACAGTTTCGATTGCTCTGGGAGGCCAGGAAGCAGGCTTTTTGTACGAAGGAGAAAGAAAGTTTCCAATTGTTGTGAGACTTGCAAATGATCTGAGATCTGATCTTGGCACAATCAAAGATTTGCCAGTAGGTGTTGGACCAAATGTCTTAGTGCCTCTTGGGAAGCTTTCCGATATTTCCTTTAAAGAAACCTACGGTTCGGTGAACAGAGAGAATTCGAATCGCCGAACAGCAGTTCTCATTAATCTTCGGGGCCGCGATACTGAATCGTTCGTACTCGAAGCTCAAAAGGCAGTTGAATCGCAGCTTAAGCTTCCGGATGGCTACTACCTCGAATGGGGAGGGAATTTTAAAAACCTAGAGCAAGCAAGGTCACGTCTCTTGATTTTGGCTCCGATTGCTCTGTCTTTGGTTTTGATGATGATTTATGCAGCCTTCGGAAGTGTCGCGCAGACCTTCCTCATTTTTGCCTGTATCCCAATGGCACTTGTCGGTGGGGTTATTGGACTGATTTTAAATGGTCTTCCCTTTAGTATATCCGCAGGTATCGGATTTATTGCGCTCTCAGGGATTGCCGTACTCAATGGGGTCGTACTCGTTAACTTCTTTAACAAACTCAAAGCCGAAGGAAAAACTGGGAAAGACCTTGTTCTTTCAGGAACCTTAGTTCGTCTTCGTCCAGTTCTTATGACGGCACTCGTAGCAGTCTTCGGGTTTATCCCAATGATGATTTCGACCGGCATCGGAGCTGAAGTTCAAAAGCCTCTTGCCTCTGTCGTAATCGGGGGAATTATTTCTTCGACACTTCTGACGTTGATCGTACTTCCGATTTTGTTCTCCAGATTTGAATCGAGAATGAAAGGTAGGGTTGCACACTAATCGGCAGGAATTTCTGTCAAAGGATTGAGATGGAACAGTTGAAATTAAATATTCCATTGAAACTAAACTTGAGCAGCGAGCTTGGGACTTCGAGAGGCGCGACTATAGGAGTGCCTCAAAAAGTCATAAAGCGAGAGCGGCCCGATATGTCTGGTCCTCTTTTGCTGATGCTAATTGTTCTTTGCTGCGTATTGATTTGGGGCTACTGGAATCACCGTAGGAGTAAAAGTAAACCGAAGGAAAAAATAAGAGATAGAAGATCAAAAAGTAAACGAAGAGGGGCAAGACATAATTTTTTACCTTATTAAAGGTGACCCGTTTTGGTCAGTAAAGGAAGTAATATGAAATCAAAGTTTTTAACCATATTTGCAGCAATAGGAATATCGACATTCGGTTTGGGCTGCGCTCATTACCATAAAATCGAAGGACGAGAGGAAAAATCCGAAATTCCAGAGGGGGTTCGGGTCAATATTGGATCTTCTGAAGTTAAAGCCGGCGATAGCGTTGATGTTTTCAAAAGAAAATGCGTCAAAAACAAAATGCATCATAAAGGAGCAAGTGCAGAAAAGTGCACAACCACGAAGCTTGGTGAGGCAGTAGTCACTAAAATTCTTACATCAGACGTTGCCATAGTTAGTCCTCAATCAGGCCTTACGATGGAGCCAGATATGTACGTTGAAAAGAGTAAATAACAATAAACCCAAATGGATCACTAACTGATCCAGAAAAGGAGTTCAGATGAAACGTATTTTACTAACAGCAGCGGCGTTCTCTTTCTTGTCAGGTGGAAGTGTTTTTGCCGCCGACAACCATGCTCACAAAGAAAAGGATAAAGATAAGCAAGGCGCACATTCGCATAAGCATGAAAAATGTGACAAGTGCAAGAAAGACGAAAAGAACTGCAAGTGTGATGAAAAAGAAAAACACGACGATCATGACCACAGTGAAGATCAGAAAGATTCAAAGTGATTTATGAAACACTTTTTTGCTCCATTGAGTTTTTCAGCACTTTTCCTTTTGGGCTGCACGAGTCTTCCACGACATGAACACGTCGTTGGTGATGTGAGATCTGTCGGTTCGACTAATGTTGTCGCCTGCCTAGAAGGTAGAAAGACGCAAGAAGGCCAAAAGGTCGAAGTTTTTGAAAGCGTCTGTAAAAGAGCCGCTTATCAAAAGCGATGGGCTAAGATTGCTCGAACTGAGTGCGTCGATAAAAAAGTCGCAGACGCGCAAATTCTTTCAACTAAGAACCCACATGAAGTGATTCTCAAAGTTCTCACGCAAGTAAAAGTCGAAGCGGGAAACTTTATTGAACTCTAGAGATAAAAAAGCGGCAGCACGGGGGCTCTTAGTCCCCGATGCCAAAGGCGGTAGTTATGATTGAAACAAAAGACACTCAATGCTGCAATTCAGGCGGCGATCAGAAAAAAACAATGGTTTTTAATAGCCTGAAGGAAAGCAAAAAATCAACATTCACCGTGATTGGAATGGATTGCGCAGATGAAATTGCGGCTATTCAAAAAGCACTTTCCAAACCTAAAATAGGTAAGGTGTCTGCAAATCTTATGACCTCGCAGGTCACTGTCGAACATGAGCCCTCTCTTTCGGAAAGCGAAATAATATCCCTCATCAATAGTGCAGGAGTGAGAGTCAGAGAAGCTACCGCAACTACTTCATTTTACACCGACAATAAAAAAAGAGTTTGGCTCGTCGGAACATCTGGAACATTTCTGCTTATCGGCCTTCTTTCGCAGTGGTTCTTAAATGCTCCTGAATCAGTTCTATTTGCGCTGTTTTTGATGGCAACACTTTTTGGTGGAAGCTTGATTCTACCAAAAGCAATTCGGGCGCTTAAGCAGAAGTCCTTGGACATGAATGTTTTAATGACTATGGCGGCTATCGGCGCTTTTATTATTCGTGAATACTCCGAAGGGGCTGCGGTTGTTTTTCTGTTCTCTCTAGCTGAAATGCTCGAAGCCTTTAGCGTCGCCAGGGCAAGAAAGGCTATCCGCGAAATTCTTTCGATCACTCCACAGACAGCCACGGTTGAAGACGGCGGTAAGGACAAAATTGTACCCGTTGAGCAAGTTGAAGTTGGAAATACGATTTTAGTTCTCGCTGGCGAGAGAATTCCGCTGGATGGAACCGTAATGTCTGGAAGCTCGTCGGTGAATCAGGCGCCTTTAACCGGAGAATCTCAACCCATTGCAAAAAATCCTGGTGATACTGTTCTCGCGGGGACAATAAATGAATCTGGAACCTTGAAGATTAAAGTCACTCATACCTTTAAAGATTCCAAGATTTCAAATGTCATTCGCCTGATCGAGGAAGCACAGAGCAAAAAGGCTCCGGCGCAATTATTTGTCGATAAATTCTCTCGCATCTACACCCCCGTCGTAACTCTAGTGGCCGTTTTAGTGGCGTTTGTTCCACCATTAGCCTTTAACGGTGATTGGCAGATTTGGTTTTATAGAGCCCTCGTCTTCTTGGTGATCGCTTGTCCATGCGCGCTTGTAATAGCAACTCCAGTGTCGATCGTGTCAGCACTTACAGCTCTTGCGAAATCAGGCGTTCTCATCAAGGGTGGAGTATTTCTTGAATCACTTGGCAAAATTCGCGCACTCGCTGTTGATAAAACTGGAACGATTACTGAGGGTACGCCTCGCGTTGTTTCCACTCAGCTCTTTAATAAAAAAAGTGAAGAAGAACTTTTAACTATCGTTCATTCTTTAGAAAATCATTCCACGCACCCCCTTGCCAGAGCTGCCGTTGCATACTCAGAACAGCAAAATGCTCCTGAAAAAGAGGTCCTAGATTTTAAGGTTGTTCAAGGAAAGGGAATTCAAGGTCAAATTGAAGGCCACCTTTACTTTGCCGGAAATCACAAGCTAGCCCACGAGCTGGGCGTATGCACTCCTGACTTGGAGTCATATCTCGCCACTCTTGAAGATAAGGCTCAGTCAGTTTTAGTTGTTGGGCATATGCCACACGAAAACTGCTCTGGCGATGTATTTGGCGTTCTGGGGCTTGCTGATGAGCCCAGGTCGAATGTCATTGAGGCTATTCAAAGTCTTCATAATGTTGGCATCAGAGAAATTTCTATGCTGAGCGGAGATAACCAAAGAACGGTAAGTTCAATTGCAAAACGAGTCCATATTGATACGGCTATTGGGGACCTGCTTCCTGAAAATAAGGTTACTGAAATTCAGCAAATGCTGTCGCGCCACAAGTATGTTGCCATGGTCGGTGATGGAATTAACGATGCGCCAGCTTTAGCTCAAGCGACAATTGGAATTGCCATGGGCGCAGCCGGAACTGATGCTGCAATAGAAACTGCTGATGTTGCCCTCATGACAGATGATCTTACTCAACTTGCTAGGGCTGTTTCACATGGCCGAAAAACTTTGGGCATCATTAGGTTCAATATTTCATTTGCTTTGGTCATTAAGGCCGTCTTTATCTCCCTTGGCATATTTGGCCTGTCAAATCTTTGGATCGCTGTAGCTGCCGACATGGGAGCCTCACTTCTCGTTATTGCTAACTCCATGCGGCTCCTTAATGTTGAAACCCGCAATTCAGTAATTGGAGGATAATAAGTGAAGCCGACTTTATGGATTTTTCCAGTGCTCTATTTGCTTTCTATGCTGCCTTGTAATTTTACCTTTGCTCACGGAGGAGACTCGAAAAGGGAAGAGCCTAAACCAGAAAAAATAGTCGTCAGAGTTAAACCGTCAAAAGCCGAAGCTATGGATCAGGTTGATGTTGAAAAATTCATGGACAGCAAACAACTTCCTACTGACGTGACAATCATAAACTGTTCACTTTCAACAGCTCCCTGCCGTGGAATTACAGTGGAGCTATTGGATGAAAATAACTCACGGATTCTAGTCGGATTTACGGGAATGTCTGGATTCGCGGGATTTCATGGTCTTGATTCTGCTCAAAAGTATACGGCTAAAATAGTGAGTGAAAAATACGAAGGAAGCGTCACAGTCAATTCTGGCCATGTAGTTAGCCTTGTGGGAGATCGAATCACAAAATGAATGTTTGCAATGAATTTATATCAACTCACCTCCACATTGGAATTAGAGAGGTAATTAATTGATGAATTGGTTTGGAAAAATTATTCAGATCAGTTCAAACGCCCTTTCTGCCCTCATGGTTTTTGTTCTGTTGAGCGCGACGATTCAGCCTGAAATTGATCTTTGTTCTAAAAAGCCTGTCGAACTTACTGAAAGATATTTCTCAGATAAAACCGTCAACGCTAATATCGACGTTTCAAATGAGCGCACTAATCCAAAAGAAAGTGATTCTCCATCTACACGGCAAACACATTGGTCTTGTCATCTGGGTCATGCTTGTCATTTAATTTTTTGGCCGCCAATAGCGATGGCTTTCCGCGAGCAGAAAAACCTCAAGACAGATATTTTCCTCTTTCCTCCAAAAGAATTATTTTTGGATGGCCCATTTAAACCTCCAAAATCTCTCAGTTAACCAGAGTCCGTCGTTTATTTATTTTTTTAAATTTCAATTATTAAAGGAATTTTTTATGAAAAAGATTATTTTGTTTTCTATCCTGAGTTTAACTCTATCGGCTTGCAGTACAATGCAACCATACAAAGCCGAAGATTCAACGAGTGAAGGTATTCGGTACAAGTACGGCGCCTCAAAAGGACTCAAGATTGGAGATAAGGTCACTGCATATAAAAAAGTGCC
>DAHVKR010000067.1 GCA_027320785.1 Bdellovibrionales bacterium | reverse complement strand
GATCTTTTCAATAGTCGCCAACTGTTTTATTCGTTCTTGAAGTTTTAAAGAGGAACTTGTTTTAAGTGACTCGAATTCTTGAGACAATTTTTTATATTTTGTCTGATTCAGTAAAGGAAGTGCTGTTTGAGCAATTTTAACTCTTAACAGTTGTTTTTGAAACTCTAAATCACGATAGAAAAGAGAAGGCATGTGAACAAGTTTGTCTCCAAAGTCTTCAAACTGAGGTGGGAATTGATCAGTTGAGGAGACGATGTCTTTTAGAGTTTCATTCACACCTGTTTTAGAGAGATTTTGAATTTCAGCAATACGGTCTCTTTGTTTTTCTTTAAGACTTCGATCTGTCTCAAGGATGCCTTCATAGTCACAAATACGAAGTTGAGAAAGAGATTGTAAAAAGAAAGCCTCTGTATCGATTATGCCGATAAACTGTGGGCTTAAAAGTGTTTTTGTTTCAGCTAAAGCTTTCTCAAATTGATCCTGATTAAAATAAGCCCAACCTTTTTCTTCGATGGCTGATAACCAATAGTCTGAACTTTTAGGAATTTGGTTATAGAGATCGATGGCTTGTGTATACTTCTTCTTTTCAAAAAGCTCACGTGCTTGTTTTATTTTCTTTTTAGAGTCGCAGTCGATACAACTTGGAACAGCCTGTGAATCTAAATATTTAAAGTCTGTTAATTTGTTTATTTGTGATAAATTTCGATCACTCAGAGCTTTCGTGAAAGAGATCTTCCAGTTCTCAAGGGAAAACCTTTTCGCAGCCTGAGCTTGTAAACTCGCTGTAACTAAAAGAGTGATCAAAAGAGAAGGGAAGAGCTTTATCATAATATCCAACCCATTCCAACAGTGGCAGTTCCTGTATCCAGATGGCGTACACCTGTCACAGGGTGATCTTGATATGTTTGATATTTAATTTCTCCTCGAAGAGAGAGGTGAGAAGTGAGCCATGCCCCGATACCCAGTCCAGCTGAATAAAGAGCTGTGCTTCCGCTGGAAAGTTCAATTTGTCCAGCTCCAGCTAGTAAGTAGAGGTCAAATTGAGTCACACCCATATCCATAAAGCTTGTTTTTCCATAAATGGGGTACCAATTGATGACAGCCATTGTGGAACTTAAAGGGTAGTCGACGTCGACAGCGTAACCAGGTAATCCTCCGGCTGCCATGGATTGACGATATTGATTGAAAACTCTTTTTCCCTCGGGAGTGAGTTGATTTGTGTAATCAGAGTATTGAACACCGGCGGACCATCGAGGTGTGAAGTGAAAATTAGCATTAAAGCCTAAGGCTTGGGTTTGAAGATAAGAATCACCACCCAAAACGCCACCGTAGGAAAGACCAAACTCAAAACGGTTGTGACGGTTCACGATTCGATCTTGAACAATTCGAGCCCGAGTTTGTGAACGTAAACTTTGAGCCATCTTCATCAGTTCTTCATTTCCACCTAGAGTATCCACATCCTGCGACATATTAATATCTTGATGGGATCTTTGAGAGCTTCTAGAAGCCGCTTCTGCCTGAAAAGTAGCAAAGACGAGTGTGATTAAAAGGATTTTAAGGGGTGTTTTCATAATGATTTCCCTTTTTGAGTGCAAAGCTTTTTCTCTCGAGAAGAAGCTTTTGTGTTCAATGTATAATGTGTTGTTGAGGCATCCGAAGAATCAGCACTATTAACAGCCGTCATAGAAAGAGCCCCTGTTAGATCTGAAGAACTCACGTCGCAAGGAACATTCCAGGTCAAACGACAATTTTGGATATTGTCACCTTTTGAAGATGACTGACACTGAACGGCCGGAGATCCAGGTAAATTTGTTGTTTCTTGTGTAACCTGGATATGAGCCTGTGTATCAGCGGAGCTAACAATAAACTTGAGATCTATTTTTTCGCCTCTTGAAACTTCTAAATCCTTTTGAGCCAGACCGGATAGATCAAAGCGAGGAGTGGCGATGGGACGATTGTAAAGAATTTTAACTTGAGCCAAGGTTTCAGGAGTCGAAAGTCCAATGGCATTGTAGATTTTAAAACTTAAACGAGTATAAGTCCCATCAGCGTTAGACATCAGCTTTCCGTCTTTTGCCAATTCAGGTTGTACGGAAATATTCTTTGTGTCGAATTGAAGTGTAAATTTCCAGATACCTTTGCCAAGGTATTCAGGATCTTTCTTGTTTGAATCTGCGACAACGTAACGAGAACCATCCATTTCCAAATAATCATGTCCAGCGCTGTAACTCATTCCATCATAACTTACGACTAGTCGTGGTTTCTGAGCTGAATTTTTATCCATTCCTGGGATAAGAGCTGTCACCGTGAAACTAAAAGGCTCAGTTCCTTCTTTGACTTCCGAAGGGAGTCCATTGATTTTTAAATCAGAAGGAAGTTCTTGGTTTTTGAAAAGAAAAAGAGAGATCTTTTTATTTTGGTTCAAATCTTTAAGTTTTTTAAGTGTTTCTGTATCGGGAGCTGACAAAACCTCAGTCTTAAGATCTACAGAAAAAGTTTTCATATTTTCATTAGACGCGATGGTATGATAGGCAGGAGTCCAACTTAAAAGATAAAGATCCTTTTCATCTGGTGAAGCGGTGAGAGTGGCTCCTGTTGGAAGATTTTCTGCTACTAATTTTATTTGAACATCTTTAATTAAAGAGCGAGCTCGAATTTTATATTGATTGGACTGTCCTTCATTAAAGCTCATTTGTGGATCAAGAGAAATCACAAAAGCATTTTGATCAAGAGGAGTCACTTCGTAATTAACCTTTTCCTGATCTTTTACAATAACGGTGTTTGTGACTTGAGTCGGCTTAGCAGGTCCCATCTCAGTGGCCACTTTACCTTCTTTGCGGATTTGAGTCAGATCCGATCCAACGGGATTCTTTTTTGTCCCGCAGCCAGCTAAGGCTAAAATCAAAGTTAAAACTAAACTTGTGTTTTTCATAATCATACCTCTTATCGACTACTGACTCTCATCAGCTCGAAGGGATAAAGAACATCTACATTGACTCTTCCAACGGGTTGAGGGAAGTGCCAAGTTCTGAGTTTACTGACAATACAATTTTCTACCATTCGGGATGCGAGAGAAGTTTGTGCCACTTTGGCTGTACTGACTCGACCATTGGGCCCAATCACGAAGCTTACAGAGACTCGTCCACCAATATCAGGTTGACGTTGCAAGCCTTTTTCATAGCAATAGACAATTTGTCCGCGGTTTTTATTGATAACAGCAATAATTTGGTCACGATCCAATCCACCTTCCACAGTGGCTTCATCATCCATGGGAAGACTTACAGCAGAAGTTCCTCCGACAATGGCGATTTTGCCATAGCCAGCTTTACCGCCACCATGTCCACGGGTACCGTAGCCGCCGGCACTGACAGCTTTTCCACCGTTTCCAGAGCTTCCCGCGATCAAACCTTTACCAGGTAAATAGCCTTTGATTCCTCCGCGTCCAGCGGACCCAATGCCGCCGCCGCCACGACCTTCTCCGGCCGATCGAATATTGCGTGTTGAGTTACGGTCAAGACCTTCATAGCCGCGAGTTCCACTGGGAAGTCCACCCAAAGCGGCTAAAGCTCCGACACGTCGAACATCCACATTTTTAGCTGTTCGAGTGTGATATTTTTTAGTCAAAACTTTTCTTTTAGCAACGTGAGGTCGATATACTTTTTTGCTGGGTTTAATTTTCTTTTCAGCAACTTTTACGTGAGGAGCGGGTTGAACCTTTTCCTTTTTAATTTCGGATTTGGGAAGAACGATTGTGACCAATTGAGGTTCTTGTTTTTCAGTAAAAAATCGGTTCCAAATCCAGCCACCTAAGATTAATAGCAAGACAAGAGTTATATGAGTGATAGCTGTTTTATTTAAAAAGATACGAAGTTGTTCGTCATCGTTTTCTTCAGCGAGCTCAAATGTAGGACTATTTGTGAACTCGCTTGATTGAGGGCGGATTCGTCCTAGCGAACCTATATCAAGCCCTTTATCTGATATCTGACGCGTTTCAATTTTCTTTAGAAGTTGATAGTTAATATTTTCATCTTCTAGATCTTTTAATGAGTTAACGGCCTCGATACGTCGAGTGTTGAGGATGTAAACAAGGTTAAACTGATCACTTTCCACGGCAAAGGTGCGAACCTTTTGACCTTGAGTATTTTCAAATATGTATTGTCTCATCGCACTCATAATAATTCCTTAACTAATTTCTTTTCTCATCTTCGTGAACACGATCTCGAAAACTCTTTCGACCTCCGAGAAGGTTGTCCAGGTACTTATCGTTTTCAACAGTGGCGGTCGTTCCTAAGGCTGACTGGTATTTTCCTCTAAGTGTTGTACCGTCAAACCGAAAGGATGTTCCGAGTTGGGCACGCGGGTTAACTTTGCGAAGTTGTTTTTTCTGAGCCAAAGTTGCTTTCTTGTGAGAAACAGCCCAGGCCGGTTGCGCCATCATCCATTCTGTCATACATAATCCAAGCAAAAGAAAGGCCATCATTTTTGAAATTTTCATAGGCTATTTCCCTTTCCAAGTTGGTTTAATCGTGCTTGCAGATAACCGGGCATCAAAGGATGACCCATTTTTGTCTCGAGAATTTTCAAATTTTCAATATCCTGAATATTGTCAGGATTTTCAGATACATTTTGTCGAGCTGCCATCAGATCTTTTGATGAATATGAATTATCATCAAGAGCAGATGCCACCTGTCTTTTGAGAGGTCCATCACCGTCAACAGAGTTTAAAAGTTTCATTTGATGAGTCATGAGTCTTCTAATTTCGGGACGGGCTTGAGTGTAACTTTGGATGAAATCAGCTAAGCTTGCAGATTTATTCCAAAGTTGATCTCTTTTGTTTTCTGCCATTTTGGATTTTGTAACAAAAGGTCGAAGTTGAGATTTCAGAATTCTTTCATACTGTTTCATTTGATTTGTCGTTAAACCTTTTGGCTGAGGTATTTTGGCGAGATCTTCGGCAAGCCGCTTATTTTCTTGTGTAATGGAATCCAAACACATCATTTGAGCAACGATGTCGTTGTTTCGAATAGATTCGTTGAGCAATGAATCAAATTGTTTGAGTAGTTTAACTCGGCTTTGAGTGCCATGTTTTAAAGAAGAGACTGAGTAGGACTTAAATTTTAACCGAGAAATATTCTTTTGCGTATTCTGGATACGATTATAGATTTCCTGGCTCAAAATAAAACGTGAAGCAGATCGATGACGAAGCTCTTTAGTTTGCAATAAAGTCTTGAGAGCTGCTTTTTTTCCCGTTTTGGCATATACGTAAAGAGTTAAATCATTCAAAACGGAAGGTTGCTTTTTTAAGTATTTAGCTTGTCTTTTAAGCTCTTTGATAGGTGAGCGTGATAGAGAGACTAAACGTGATCTTGCAATTGTAGCGGAAGACCCTTTTAAACCTAGTTTTAGTGCCCTTTGGTAATGTTGAGTTGGGTTGATTTGAGCTAAATCTGCCAAAGTTCCTAAGTCAAACTCACGATTAGCTGCTTTTATTTTCTTATTTTGAATTTTGAGTGACCAGTTATAGGCTTGTTTAAAATCAAGTCGTTTTTCATAGTAAGAAGCAAAGCTTTGATAGATTTCTTGTTTTTGAGATGAGGTGATGCCGGGTGTTTTTAAGAGTTGGTTCTGAGACTTAATATACTGATCTTCTTCATGCAATCGTTTGGCGAGAACGCTGGCATTTGTTAAAATCATCATTCTTTCTTGAGGGCTAGAGGATTGAAGACGACTTTCCCATGATCGAGACAGAAAATTTTTAAGATCAGAAGAACTTGCATGAGAATTATTCGCTACTTTTGCGGATTGATTAATAAAAGCTTTACGAGCTAAAGCTTGATAATCTTTTTTCTTTTGAGGAATTAAATCTGCATATTCCCATGCTCGAGCTTCTAAAGCTGAGTCATTTTTAATCTGAGTTAAGCAATCCAGAGATAAATCAGCTGCCTTTTGTTTAAGACTGACATTACCTTGTTTTTGTTGAACGAGTTTATAGAAGGCCTGATCCGCTTCAACATATTTTTTCTGTTGATAGCTAAGATATGCCAATTGATAACTCACTTCGAATTTCTTTTCTTGATTATCTGAATGATCGAGGAAGTAAAGGTAAGCTTCATTTTTAATAGCTGTATTTTGAGACTTCTCAGCTGTACTGACCTGACTCAAGAGAGCTTCTTCTCTGTCTTTCTGACTAAACTTTTTGTTTTCACTAATATGGCGGTAGAATTGAATAGCCGTTGGGTACTGAGCGATATCCAATGCAACTTGAGCTCCTAATAGCTGCATCTTTTGATCATCAGGAAATGTTTGAGTATATATTTTGTAAGCGCCTAATAAATCAGAATCTGGCTTTAACTTTTTAGAGCGATGAAGTTCTGTTACATAATGTTTCATCGTTTTTTGAAGTTTATCACATTCTTGTTGGTCACCACATCCATGGGAGTTGTAAACTTGGGCTGCTTTTTCGAAATCCTTCATCGAGAGAGAACCTTGGCCTGCATCATAGTTGACTTGAGCTCTCATGACGTAAGCTTGTAATTTTTCTTCTTTAGTTAGGTTAGGCTCTTGTAAGTAGAGGGCTAAAAGACTTTCAGACGCCTTCTTTTGTCCGACACGGTTTGTTTCTTCTGAAAAGTGTAGAAGCATTTCTTTTCTTTTATCCGCAGGAATAAGAGAATTAAACTGAGCAATGTCTTTTGAAGTGACCGTTCTTCGAGAGTAAAATGTTGCCAGATCGCGAAGCATATCTGCACGGAAAGCTGAATCAACAATAGTACCATTTTCAGTTTCTCGAGTAATCTGCTCAGGGTGTGCTAAAAGACCTGAAAGAGTTTGAATAGCTGTATTGAGATGATCAAGATTAAATTCACACCAAGCCTTATTATAGATCACAAGAGATTTGTTTTCAATTTTGGGGTCGCGAAGAGCAGCCTTATA
>DAHVKR010000066.1 GCA_027320785.1 Bdellovibrionales bacterium | reverse complement strand
GGATTTAAACGATATCCAAAACGTGATGTGAGCCATCCATGAGCTGGCTTAATATTAGGAGTTGAGTTCAGCAAAGAAACCCTCTCACTTAAGCTCTCCCAAAGTTCAATCACACTTTGCTCTTTGAGTTGCGTTTCCTTTACAGCCTTATCAATCCGAACAACAAGAGTCGCATAATCTTGAGCAGAGGGCTGTGCGGCGATCTCATCTTTCATGGGGTCGGCCCTTTGCTCTCGAGGAAAGGTCTTGTCCTGTTGCGCTAATTTATCATTGCTAAGCCTTTGATCCATGGGTTCATACTCTTCCATGTCCTCCCCGGCTTGATCTCCAGGCCCTGGTGGTCCCGAGTTTGTCAGAGGCTTCGCTCCCATGGTCAGTTTTGTAATACGATCTTCAGTATTGATATTTGTGATCAACTTCAACTTGTTCGTGAAAATCTTAACCCGCTCCAATGAGTTCTCGAGCGCCCCAAGCTTTCCTTCAACAACTTGAAATTGCTTTTTCAGCATCACATTTTCACTTTCAAGTCGCTTATTTTCCATGGCTTGAAACATTAAGCCTACATAATCAATGGCACCGGCAACAAGAATCATTGTGACAAGAGCTGAAATGAATAAAACCACTTTCAATGAGATAAGCGAAAATACAAATTTCTTTGTTGTACCCGACTCATTATTCACTAAAAGAAACGTAACGTTTTTCTTACTCATTGAAATAAATTGAACTCCACACCACTAATCTGGAAAATGTAAAACAAGAACCGTAACGTTGTCATCCCCGCCATGGGCCAAAGCCAAATTAATAAGCGCCAATGCCACTTCCTGTAATGAGCGCGTTTTAAAACAATCTAAAATTTTAGAATCTGGCACAAGGCTTGAGAGCCCATCCGAACAAAGCATGTATGTTTCCCCGGGCTGAATTTCTCTTTCGATAATGTCAGGATGAACAACTCTTTCATACCCCACGGAGCGTGTAATCACATTTCGTCCCGAAAAGTTAGCAGCTTGCTCCGGCTTTAAAATACCGCTTCGAATTTGTTCATTTAAAAGCGAGTGATCTTCTGTTAATTGCCAAAGGGAGTTTTGATGAAAAAGGTAGCATCTCGAATCTCCCACATTACCCACATAGATTCGATTATGATCTAAATAACACGAGACCAATGTGGTTCCCATTCCCATTAGCTCAGGGCTTTCAATGGCAGCCTTATCAAAAATTCGAATAGAGGCGCGCTCGTAAACCTGTTGAATCATTTCGCGAACAGGCATTTGTGAATTTTTTAAAGCTTTGACTTCCGTTTCAAAGGTTTGAACAGCAAGACTCGATGCAACTTCACCACCGCTATGCCCCCCCATTCCATCAGCCACCACAAAAAGGCCCAAACCCTCATTCACAAGATAGGAATCTTGATTTGAATCACGCTTATTGCCTTTATCTGATACGGCCCATACTTGTGGTTTCATTATCACATTGTCTCGATATAGGATGCAGAGGTCAAACTAGACTTTAGGTCAGCTGCTTTCTCATAAAAATAAGTCTCTCAAAAGCCGATAAAATACTATGTTCAAAAAACTTCGTTTCATCGAGTTTATTGCTTTCTCTCTCGCACTCCATCTGCTTTTCCTTGCAGGTATGTGGCTCAAAAAACTCGAGACAAAGAGGAACGCCATCACCGTTGAAATTTTAGAGCATCCGCCTGTTGCTCAAAATCCGGCACTAAGACCGGTCGAGAAAAAGAAAAAAACCGAAACGAAAACTCCAGCTGAGAGGCAAATTGTCCAGCAGGAGGAAAAGAAAACAAATGAAGAGGCTCCTGATACTCGCTTTTTGAGCGCTCAAAATCAGAAGGTTAAAAAACAAACAGTCGCTAAGAAAAAAGGTGAGTTCCGTAACTCTAAAAAAGAGGCGGCTTCTCCTCATTCCTCTCCCGCCAAAACATGGAGTTTAGCTCCCAAGCTAGATGCCAGTAGTCTGCTAGCAGACGAAGGCTTGAGAAAAAAAGAAAAGCAAACAGAACCTCAAAACAATGATACTAATGATAAAAAAGCGGCACAGGCGGATGGCAGTCAAACTGATGATTATGTTAAAGGTGTGGATCAGGGCCTTGAAACCCTTTTGAATGCTCGCGAGTTTAAGTACTACACCTATTACAATCGAATTCGAAGACAACTTTCTCAGTATTGGGAACCTAATGTCAGAGTCAAACTCACTCGAATGTTCAAACAAGGTCGATACATTGCCTCAGATACAGATCGAATCACAAAGCTTATCGTCGTACTAGATCGAAAGGGAAATTTGGTTAAGGTACAGGTTCTAAAAAACTCGGGCGTTACAGACTTGGATGATGCCGCCACAGAAGCTTTTCAGTCGGCAGCCCCCTTCCCCAACCCTCCGCCTGGCATCGTGGATCCAGACGGAACTGTCAAAATTCGTTGGGATTTTGTCCTCGAGGGCTAACAGAATTGAGCTCCAGGGGCTTTTCTTATACCCCTCGAGTCGGAACTCCAGACGCAGCGTTTAATGGCTTTGATAACAACAACTTAAGATCTACACCGGATAGACTATGAAAAGCGATAAAAACACCTCTTCTAAAAACTCTTCGACTTCTAAATCAAACTCGACTCTGAATCGTGAAACCTTGGACTCCATTGCTCGTCGGGCCCACTACCTCGCGACACAAATGATTTTCCAAGCCAATCATCGCTCAGATAAAGCAAAGGGAGATCCAAAAGTGGGGGGACACGTAGCGGCCTGCGCTTCGGCCCTTCATATTTTAGGTGCACTTCATCTTGTCGTTCGATCCGGGTTCGATCATATCGCCAACAAACCTCACGCTTCTCCCACAGATCATGCTTACAACTATTTGCTCGACCTCTTCCTGAAAAATGATCTCTCTAAAATGTCACAGGAAGATTGTGATACAGCCATGATGGGCTTGCGTAAGTATTCTCAAAAAGGTGAGCCTGTATTCCAAAGTTATCACTCGGCCTACGACAGCGATCATCATAACTTTTTCCCCTCAGGAACAGTTTGGATTCCACCCGTTAAAGCTGGCTACTTAGCCCTCGCCTACCGTTACGCCAAAGAACATGGCTACGATGTTCCAGATGCACATTTCTGGGCCGTCAGTGGTGACTCTGAATTTCGCGAAGGCAGCATGTATGAAGCCGTCCCCGACTTTGCCGAACGCGAAATCGGAAATCTCACTTGGATCGTCGATTACAATCGCCAATCCTTAGATGGTCATCGAATCACGAATGATATTATCTTTAATGGGACTGATGCCGATCGTATTGAAAAAACCATGGCCGCCAATGGCTGGGAAGTAATTCAAGTTCGCCACGGTTCTAAACGCCTGGAGCTTTTTAAAAAACAAGGCGGCGAGCTTTTCCAGCACTTCTTGGAACACGAACTCACAGACTATCAACTTCAAGCTCTTCTTCTTGTTAAAGATGTGAAGCTCCTTAAACAGGGTATCATTAAAGAATATCCTAAAATGAAGAAGTTCCTCGATTCTGTAGACGATCAAGATCTGATGGAGGCCTTCAAAGATTTTGGAGGCCACGATATCATGGCCATGGTGGAAGCCATGGAGCAATCTAAGAAATCTGTTCGCCGTCCTACTATCATCATCGCTCATACCTTGAAAGGCTGGGGCCTTAAAATGGCTGCGGCTCCCGGAAACCACTCGGCGCTTCTTCATGATGATGAAATGGAAGAGCTTCGCGCTAAACAAAACATTTCAAATGGAAAACTATTTGAACGTTTTGCTTCCAACACAACCGAGGGAAAATTTCTTCTAGCCCGTGGTGAAAAACTTTACTCTGAAATCAAAACTCAAAATACTTTAAAGAAAAAGAATCAGGACTTCTTTTTAGAACAACTCACTCGTTTTGGAGAGATCCCTGAAAGTCTCGAGATCAATACTAAAATGGCAAGCTATCCACACACGCAGTGGATGCTCGGCCAATTAACAGCTAAACTAACTCGTATTGCAAATACCCCTCTTAGCGAGGAAAAACTAACTGCAAGCCAAAAAGCCCTCACAGAGTATGAAAAACCCTGGAAGCTTCCTGGTGAACTTTTTGTTTCTATGGCCCCGGATGTCGGCACTTCCACCAATTTAAACCCTGCGATGGATGGGAAAATTTTTGGAGCGCCTGTTGAGTCTGATATTGAAACTGAACTTGGCGTTAAAGATGCGAAACTTCCAGATCTCGTACCTGGAGAGGAAGTCTCTGATCGCTTCCTTCGTTTCGAAATCGCTGAAGGAAATGTGATGAGTTGCGTGGGAGCCTTTGGAAGGTTACGTGATACCCTAGGTATTCCCGTTATTCCTTTGATGACCGTTTACGATTTCTTTATTAAACGCGCTCATGATCAGTTTTTTTACAATCTCTATTGGAAAAGTTCATTTATATGCGTCGGCACTCCTGCAGGCGTCACCCTCTCCCCAGAGGGGGCTCAACACGGGTGGAAGTCTGACTTCCAGATTCCTAACCAAATCACTTGGGAACCCTTCTTCTGCCAAGAAATGGACTGGATACTTTGCGATTCTATCAAACGACATGTGATGAACAATAACCAAGGTCGCACGGGTGTTCTTATCCGAGGCGTGACTCGCGGGATTGAACAAAAAGATCTGATGACTTACTTAAAAAAACAACTTCGCTTTAAGCAAGACAAGTCAGCATTACTTGCTCGCTCAAGCTTCCCTCTCGAGGGCGCTCACAACGAAGAGTCTATCGATGCCATTTCAGATCAAGAAATTTTCACACAACTACGTGAGGATGTTCTTGCAGGTGCTTACTATCTGATTGATTACCGAGGCTATGCGGGCTACGAACCCGGCGACAATGTGGTTCATATCCTCAGCATGGGGTCTCCGACAACAGAGGCCATCAAAGCATCTGAAGCCCTTCTCGAAAAAGGCATCTATGCGAATGTTATCGTAGTCACATCACCTGATCTTCTTTGCGGTATTCAAGCACACGAAAATGATTACGCTCACCTGAAGCAGGGACTCCAAATCGATTCTCGTCTTTACCTGAAAGCAGCCGATGCGGGATCAGAAGATCTTATCACTCTTTCTGGAAAAAGAATTCCTATTGTGAGCGTTCATGACGGAGAGGCGGGTCTTCTTGATAATCTGGGATCCATCATCGGCGTACGCCAAGAATCTTGTGCTGTTCGCAAGCACTCAAAATGTGGCCGCCCCGAAGAAATCTATGCTTATCATGGTATTGATGCCGACAGCATTGTCGAAGCCGTTGGAAAAGTTCTTTCCGAAACAGCTCTCGAGCAAACTGTGATTCCAGGTCGCCAACTTGAAGAGGCGGTACAAACACAAGGAACCTCCTTCCAAAATTGGACGGAGTTGTGGCCCTCAAGCCGCCCCACTAAACACTAATGGAAATAAAGGCCTTTCCGGGTTATCCCAAAAGCGATCCTCGATTTTATTTTTCAAAAAATAAAATTCCAGGATCGCCTCTTATCGTTTTTGTCCATTTCTACGGGGGCCATCAGAAAGTTTTGAAGCGACATATCCAGCTCGTCAATGAGCTGGGATTCGATGCCTTCGCCTACAATATGCCTGACTTTGCAGGACCTAAACTGACACTCTCACTCTATTATCGAAAACGGTTTGGCCTCAAACATCTCTACGCTCATATGCTTGCATTTTTCCTGGATCAAATTCCCGGGCCTAAAATTATCTTTGGATTTTCAAATCCGAGCGCAGCCGCTATCGAAGTCATTTACGATCGTATCAAAGAAAATAAAAAGGACGTTGTGGGACTGATCTGTGACTCGGGCCCCAGTGGAGCTTTTCTCAGATCAGCTTGGAATTTAGCCATCCGAGTTCGTGGGCAGTATTCACTCTTAGGTTTCTTCTCTTTTTTTTGGTCACTACGCCAACACCATGAAGTGGATAACCAGCTCAAAAAATTTCCTAAAAACTTTCCGCTGCTTTCATTGCGCGGAGGTAGCGATCCCATTATTCCTCCTTGGCATATCGATTTGCTTTTAAAAAAAGTGGAAGGTTATTTAAGAATCAAAACCGTCATTTTTCCAGAGGCTGGACACTTAGACGCTCTTAAAAAATTCCCAGAGCTCTATCATCAAGCTGTCGAAGAGTGGCTGAGGGAGCTTACACCCTCTCGGCAATAAAAAGTCCCTCGTTTGTTGGCAGCAAGGCTCCTCGCCAAATATCAGAGTCCATTAAGCGTTCATTAAATTTTTTCATGACTTGAATTTGCTTTTCTGAAAAGCGGGCTTCAGTAGAGCCATAAACACTGCCACCCAAAAATACATTATCAGCCACAAGGATTCCGCCCGGCTTCAAGTTCTTCTCACTCCAATCAAGATAGTCTCCATAAGCGGCCTTATTCCCATCGATAAATATAAAATCAAAGGGGCCTTGAGCTTCTAAGCTAGGAAGAGTTTCACGCGCATCTCCCACCACAAGTTCGACTTTTTTATCGTTTCCAGCTGCAAATTTTTGCAGGATCGGCTGAGCTGCCTCAGCATGCTCAGAATTCTTTTCCAATGTCCAAAGCTGCCCACCCTTTTCCAGGCCATCCAAAATATAAAGCCCCGATAGGCCTGTGAGAGTTCCAATTTCCACAGCTTTTTTTGTAGGTTTCAATTGGGTTAACCAACGCAAAATATGAGCCTCTCCCCTTGATAGGGAAATCCCTGCTAAGCCAAAGTGTTCTGACGCCGCCCGTGATTGTTTTTCACACTCATCCAATAGGGGGCTAGTGGGGGAAATCAGGTTCTCTAAATACTCTGTTTGTTGATTATATTGTGGATTACGCATGCCCCATGCACTAGCCTATTTCGAGTCTGAAATGCAAGACAATCATGGACTTGCACCCCTTTTCAGCCTATAAAAGTCAGACAGGAGTCAGCCTTGGATGATCTATTAGAAGTTAAAAACCTGAAGACTCAATTCCGTACA
>DAHVKR010000065.1 GCA_027320785.1 Bdellovibrionales bacterium | reverse complement strand
GTCGGTATATCAAATAAGGGATAGTGGGTATGAGGAGCTTCAAGTAAAATACAGAGTCCGTATCCGACCCAAGAAGCCACAAGACATTCAAACCAGGCAAAGAGACGAAGCTTCCCAACATGGATCATCTCCATCCCAAAGACGACACCCGCCCAAGGAGCTCCAATAGCTGCCCCAAATCCAGCTCCCGCACCTGCCGCCAAAAGAATTTTTCTTTCCTCCGCACTCAATTTAAAAATCTTTGAAAGTTGATCTGAAAGCGACGCTCCCATTTGGACAGCGGTTCCCTCTCGACCTGCCGACCCCCCAAAAAGATGAGTCAAAAGGGTCCCACCTAAAACAAGAGGGGCCATTCGAAAGGGCAGGACCTTTCGTGGGTTATGAATCTCGTCTAATATCAAATTATTCCCGCGGGCGGCTTCTTTTCCAAATTGATGATAAACCCAGCCAATAAATAAGCCCGCCAAGGGCAAACCCCATATAATAACAGGATGCAGATCCCGCGTATCCGTCACCCACTTCAAAGAAAAGAGAAAAAAAGCAGAGGAAATCCCCGCTAAGAGTCCACTGAGCGAACTATAAAAGGTCCATTTGATATAGTGATGAACTGACTTTTTCTTTAAACTCATCTCATTTCACATTATCAATGTTTTGCCGAGTGTAAAACCCCTTTTCCACGAATTAATAAGGCCAAGAAAAAAAGGCTCGTTAAAACACAGACAATGGCTGCTCCAGATGGCAAATCAAAGGCATAGCTGAGACCAAATGAGAGCGTGAGCCCCAAAAATCCTGCGACCCAAGCCAACATGAGCTGCTGGGATACTTTACTAAAATATCGCGACGCCAATGCTGCCGGAGCCACCAAAATAGAGAAAACGACTAAGACACCTGCGTGACTCGTAGAAAATGTGATCACAATACCAAATAAAAAGTAAAACAAGAAATCCCACCAAAAAGTTCCCGGTTCTCCTGCCGAAGCCCGCCAGAATTGTTTTCGAAAAATCCAGTGGATAATTCCAATCACCACATAGACGGCAAATGTTTCGAGCACTTGAGCCCAGGTGACAAAGAGAATATTTCCGACTAATGCCGTTTTGAGATGTTCAGCCCCATGAGGCAAGCGGTCTGCCACAAGAATGAGCGCTCCACTGGCCAATGCATAGGTCATACCGATGAGGGCCTCTTGCGAGACTGATTTTTCAAACCGTTTTAGTAAAGCTAAACTGAAAGCCACTAATAGGCAGAGTCCCAAAGAAAGAAAGAGAGGCAAAAGCCCCCCTTCCCCTTCCCGAACAAAGAACAAACTAATAGCAGCTCCAAGAGCAGCCACTTGCGACAAGCTAATATCCACAAAAATCACTTCTCTCTTCAACACATGCAAACCTAAATAGGCATGAATACCGACGAGCAGAAAAGCGAGGCAAAAGGGCGCAGCTAAAAATTGAATGACTTGCATTATTTTGACGCCTCCTCAAGAGTTTTAACTAAGCTATCTATTAATTTTTCATTGGTATCGAGGCCTGAGTCTCCCCCAACAGATACGGCGACTCGTTTTACATAAACACCCGGAATATTTTGTTTCAGCATTCCAGCTGCTGCATCATCATAAAAATTTTCGATCAGAACAACTTTCAGATTTCTTTTTTTCATCTGATCAACAACAGAAAGTAAGTGGCTAGAGGTTGGTGGAATGCCGGGCTTGGGCTCGAGTTGCAGATCGCACTTCAAGTGAAAACGATCACAAAAATAAGAGAATGTTTTATGATAAGTGACTATTTCAGTTAATCCTGTTTTTTTCACCCTCGCCTGCCACTCTTTTTCTTTTTCTTCCATATGCTTTTGAAAGTTCTGTGCATTTTTCGTGAAATAATCTTTATCGGCCGGATCTATGTCAGATAATTTATCCGCAACTAAAAGAGCTGCCTTTCCTAAGCGAATTGGATCCAATTGAAAGTGTGGGTTTCCACCTGGATGTACATCTCCCTCTGCGCGAGAAACAATCCCCGTTGGCTTTTCAATAGGATTCAAGTACCCACCGAGTTCTAGAACTCGGCTTTTATCATTTAGAGTTGTGTTACGCGATCCCTGAATAAGAGGCGTCAACCATGCCGTCTCCAATTCTAAACCCTGAGCTACTATCAATTGAGTATCTCGCAACTTCACCATAAAGGAAGGCTTCGCTTCAATTTGATGGGGGTCTTGAGTCCCTTTCGCGATTGAAAAGACATCAACCTTATCGCCTCCCACTTGAGAAACAAGAGCCGCCAAGTCTGTTGTTGTTGTTGCGACATGAATCTTAGCCCATGTCATCTGAAAAGAAAAAAGTGTTAATAGTAATATCCATTTATTCATATTCATACCTCTTAATAAGAATGTGCGGGGTGAGAACCAATTGTAAAATTCGCTTGCAAGAAAAAGGCTTTTTCCGTGTTATCCCCTTTATTGTTTACAGTTCCACCATGGCGTTGATCATACTCAAATTTGAATGATGAAAATTCTGAAGGCATAAAAACAAGAGCCACTGAATGCCTTTCCCATACTTTATTAGGTAAGTCTGTTGGAGTATAAGAGCCGGTTATCTTTAAGTTATCAAATCGATAAAGAGCCGCCCATCTTTCAGCAAACTGGTATTGAAACCATGTCGCCAATCCTGAGCCATTTTCATCCGAAGTATTTTTCTTCTGCTGCGTTCGAGACAAATACTCCGTTGCCCACATCCAGGACTTATACTTCCCTCCGGTTGTCGGTCGCCATTTAAATGTCCAATCAGCACCCGCTAACTTCGTATCGCCCTGATAGTTATTGGCTCCTTGAGCATAGGAAACGCCAGCCTCCATTGTCAGTGCGTCTGACAAATCCCAAAGGTTTTTCCAATGAACAAGACCCACATTATCACTGGGAGTGGGCGAGCTAAATTCAGTATTCTCACCAGCCCCTCGCAATATCTGAAGAGTTAATTCGTTATACCATGAGGTCGGAAGTAGAATGGCCGCTGAAACTCCCGCATCATTAAGCCCCTCATCACCCAGGAGATGTACGTTCGCAAGAGGTGCCAGGACAAAAGGATACGCATGTGTATGAAGCGTATTGTGTTTTCCCATGAAAGCTTTAAATTTACCGATCTTAAGAGTTACATCTGGAATGACGTTGGATTCGGCATAGGCCTCTTCAGGCTCAATCTGCCATTTCTCCTCAACTGTCGTGCCATTTGACTCGTAGTTTGGATGAATCGAAAAAAGCAAGCTCAGCCGAGTATAGGGGTCCACATCCGAATAAATCTGCAGTTCAGTTTCCTGCACATCAAAGCCATTTGGCTGCTGATCAATATTATTCAAATCAGGATCTTGCTGATGGAAATTTGAGTTTTGATAAAGAAATAAAGCATTGGCACTTATATTTGGAGTTTTCAAACTGGATGTTTGAGCCCACACTGGCAGTGAAAGTGCTGATGCCAAAAGTAATAATACTATAGACATAGATAAACCTTTCTAAGGATTAGATATAAATTTGAAATATAAAAAATGAGAGCGTAACTAGGCCGCTAACTTAGGAGGTTTACGCCTTGGCTCGAGATCAGGGTTAGGAGAGGGATTCTGAAGAACCCAAACTTTTTGAAAAGAAATTCGAATAAGAGGATTGGTAATCACATAGATACGATGAGGGAAAAGAGAATAAGAAAAGATGGACTTCCCTTCGTGACAATTTTCATCCTGATCATGACTTCCAGGTCTGTGCGATGACTTCAGCACTGATTTTTTAAGGGAGCTTACCTTTAGATAATCGATATGGAAATGAATATGACCGAATTCATTACAGTTATCGACTCCTGAATCAAAAGAAAGCGGAGCTAAGTTTTTTAAAACCAGCACGCCAAATATGAAAATCAAGCATATCGATATAATTCGAGTCTTTTTTCGCACGGGCCTATTTCATATCAAAAGCGAATTCTGGTCAATGTGTTAGAAAAAGGAATTGCACAACCAGCCATAGATTGGCGCCAGAAATCAAAGCAAAAAGAACCCACGATGTCCATTCTAGCACAAATCCATTTTTAAATGGCCCCATTAACTTCTTATGACTGGTAAATTGAACAAGAGGAAAAATCGCGAATGGGAGCTGCAAGCTAAGCACTACCTGAGTCATCACCAAAAGCCTGCCCGTCGAACCCTCACCTAATATAAGAACACCAATCCAGGCTGGAATCAGAGCTAATGCTCGCGTGATCAAACGTCTCTGCCAGCATGGAATTTTAATATCCATAAAGCCTTCAAAAAGTATTTGCCCAGCTATTGTTCCCGTAAATGTTGAACTCTGCCCCGATGCCAATAGAGCAATCGCAAAAAGAAAACTTGCCATACCTCCAACAAGGGGCTCGAGCAGATGATAGGCCGTATCGATTTCAGTGACTGTTTGACCATAACGATGAAAGGCAGAGGCTGACAGTATCAAGATGGCAGCATTGATAAAAAAAGCAAGACTCAAAGAAATAACAGTATCTAACGTGGCCCACTTAAGTGCCATTCTCTTGCCATCATGAATGGAATCTATTTTTCTTGTTTGTACGATGGACGAATGTAAATACAAATTATGAGGCATGACCGTCGCCCCCACAATTCCGATCGCTAAATACAAAGGCTCTACGTTTTGAATACGTCTAATATCGGGAATAAAACCCAAGGCCACCGTTTTCCAATCAGGCCCTACCATCATCAACTCATATAAATAGCAAATCCCAATGGTCGCCACAAGCCCGAGAACGATGGCCTCTACTTGGCGAAATCCCTTTCCCTTCAGCCCCAACACAATTAAAGTATCGAGAGCTGTAATCCCTATCCCTGCGCTCAGTGAACACCCCAAAAGTAAATGAAAAGCAAGAGCCCCTCCCAAAACCTCTGCGATGTCGGTGGCAACAATGGCGAGCTCTGCTAAAATCCAAAGAGCATAATTCACCGGACGGGAGTACTGAGCCCGACACATTTGAGCTAAGTCTTTTCCCGTTACCACTCCCAATTTCACACTCAAACACTGCAGCACAATGGCCGCTAAACTTGAAAAGAGCACAACAAACAGAAGACTCGATCCATACTTGGATCCTGCCTCAATATCCGTCGCCCAATTGCCTGGATCCATATACCCCACAGAAACAAGCAACCCAGGCCCTACAAAAAGTAAAAACTTTCTCCAAGCTGGCAGCCGAGCGGACACAGGAATAGTCCCTTGTACCTCAGACGGGCAAAAAGGAGCCGTAGCCGTTGTCGGTAATTGAAAAATTCTTTTCATGATTCTTCTTGTCTCTAAAAGGCATCCTGCAAATGCTGCCCTAGGCCATGGATATACCTACGAACTAAAGTTCCGCTGCCAATCATTTCTTAAAATCAACTGTGATTAAGACTTAGGGGTCCGCTCTGTTTGAGTGGACTGAGCTGTGTCTGTTTTTTGACCATTGTGCTGGATTTGCTGATGAGGATCCTGATGAGCTGTTTTATCTTCGCCATCATCTTTAAGACCCTTTTTAAATCCACGAATAGCCTCACCCATAGATTTCCCCAGACCGGGTAATTTTGAAGGCCCAAAAAGCAATAAAGCTAAAACTAAAATGACTAATATTTCTGGTAATCCTAAATCCATACTGACACCCTCTCGCAAGTGTTGAATCTTCTTAACCCCGTGGACCCATAAGGGTCAATGGAAATCACTTTTAAAGGGGAGACTACATTCCTTAAAATCGAAGTCTTTTTGGCAACCTATAGCCTCCCGAATAGGTGCCGACAGGAGCTCTTTACGACGCTGCTCCCCTTCTGTATGCTCATCAAAAATGTAGGTTTTTTCAATCGCACTTTCATCTGGAAAATGAGTCTCCAAACTCGGCTGAGAACACTGCCAGGAGCTACTGGCCAAGTACTGATTTTGCCGATCCCACCTGTAGGCTAAGCCCTGTAAATATTCAGCCATAGCGTAACTTCCAATAACATCCGCAAATCTTTCATAAGGCGGCGACGAAAATCCCTCTGATTCTAGTATATCGCGAGAAGAAAACTCCCCCTCCACTTCTAAAGAGGATTCAATCATATCTGTACTCATACTTTTAGCTGTCTCAATCGCACTTTTAAACTTTTCAGCCCCCGGTAACGAAGAACAGCGATATTCAGCTGTAAAATAAAGTAAAGTTGTCAGGTCATCGTCAATAGGCTCTTCACCCTGACTCCAAAGATAGTAGTTACATGGATTTAAGTAGTTTGGATTTTTCTGAGTCTTCCCATTGATCATGGGGATCTTATCTTTTGTAATCCTCAAAAAGCGATCGTTTGAAGCCAGATCTGAAATCTTATCCGATACAATCGTTTCAGCAAATCTCTCAATATCATCGCTATCCAATGTTTTTGATGTTGGACGGCGCTTTAAGCATCTTTGAAATTTGGGAAGCTCTGGCTTAAATCCATCCAAAGACAAAAGGAGTTTGGGAAATTGTTTTTTATACTCATTCCATGAATCACAACTAAAAGTCTGAGGATGGCAAACCTGTCCTCTTAGATCAGCCAATCGTTTGCCAAATGCAGAGTTAATCTTAAAAAGATACTGACTGCGATCTATTCCTAAAGCATGACCCATTTCATGCGCTAAAGTTTGAATGATATCTTCACTATTGAAGTCCCCCGCGCATACTGTGAGGACGTTCAAATACGTATAATAATAAGCATTGACCGTTGTAGTTGAACACTCATCATTTGAAATAGCGGGAAAGGCTCCCGGTAGCACCAACTGAATTTCTTCGATTCTCGTTCTCCAGTCCTGACGAACAGATTCTGGAATATCGAGCTTATCAATCATCCTGAGATAGCTATTTTGGAGTCGATAGAAGCCATCTTGAACACGGGCCCAGTTTTGATCATTTCTCCAAATGGCTTGAGAAATTTCAGAAATAAGATATCTCTTCACGCGCCTTTTCTCGAGACCGAGCTCGATCGG
>DAHVKR010000064.1 GCA_027320785.1 Bdellovibrionales bacterium | reverse complement strand
GAAGAAGGGCGTAAACTAAGTAGGCCCCGATAAAAACAGAAGCTATTCCCGCTAAGATAAAATCCATAATAAACCCTTTCCTGACCCTCTATATTCGTTTAAATCGAATAAAAAGGGCCTAAAAAGGACCCCAAAGAGTATAAAGAAAAGATAAAAATGGTTATAAGCGAGCAGCACTTCGATACTGCAAACTGGATATTTCTAATATTGATGTGGATCGCGAAGAAAACGAACTCCTTAAGGAATAATCGTACACTTATATTTTTGATCGGCTTTATCGACAAACTGGTTATATTCGCACTTTGACGTAAAATGACATGTATGAGCTGTACAATAATCTACTAAAGAGTCATCACTTTTGAGCGTCGCTCGAAACAGAGCCTCCGCTTTATCACCCGTTATTTCAATTGTCGCTTGAGAGGGCTTCCAAGATTTTCGAACTGGAGAAGTTTGAAGACTTTTCGTAAAGCCGATTTCACAAAGACACAAAATTAAGAACAGGGCCAAACTCCACTTCATTATTCACCTCATCATTAAGTGTAACGAAATAATCGACCTGTCTTCAACTAGACTCTTCAAAAAACTTACATTTTGCGCAAGCACAACAACCTAGCCACTGCCAACCAGTAGATAGACAGCCAGACTCTTTCATCTTAGTCTCGAGATATGAATATCCCACTTATCATCGAGACCCAGCGTGAAAGGGCTTTTTCCGGAAAGCTCAAATCCATCGAATACCGAGTCCATCTTTTAAAGCAGCTCAAAAAAGCTCTTCAAGCTCATGAAGAAAAACTCTACGCTGCCATTCAAAAAGATTTTCGAAAATCAAAATTTGATACTTATACTACCGAGTTGTCCCTGATCTATCACGAAATCGATCTTTGTCTTCGAAACATCAAGCGTTGGTCTCAACCTCAAAGAGTCCGAGCAGACCTGGCTAATTTCCCCTCTCGACAATACCTCATTCCGGAGCCCTATGGGCATTGTCTGATTATCGCCCCCTGGAACTATCCCATTCAACTCGCCCTGATGCCGGCCGTCTCAGCCCTCGCTGCGGGAAATGTTTGTCTGATTAAACCCAGTGAGCTAACTCCCCATACCTCTCGAGCTCTTCAAGAAATGATTCAAAATCATTTCGACTCGCGAGAGCTGATTATCGCCGAAGGCGGTGTGGAGGTCACTCAAGAGCTTCTAAAACACCGATTTGATAAAATCTTTTTTACCGGCAGCACTCGAGTTGGAAAAATCGTCGCTCTTGCCGCCGCCACTCATCTCACCCCCACCACTCTTGAGCTTGGAGGCAAAAGTCCTTGCATCGTCATGCCCGATGCGGATTTAGACATTTCGGCCAAACGAATTGTTTGGGGGAAATTTTTAAACGCAGGTCAAACTTGTATCGCTCCCGACTATCTTCTTGTGGAAGATTCTATTTATGATAGCTTTCTCTCGAAACTGGCCGAGCAAATCAAAATAGTTGTGGGCCCGAACCCCTTTGAAGCCGAGAACTACCCTCGCATCATCAACTCTCAACATCTAGGTCGATTGAAAAAACTATTGGACCCCTCTAAAATTTATTGGGGTGGCGAGATCCGAGAATCAGAAAATTATTTAAGCCCTACCCTTCTGAAAGAAGTGAGTTTTGAGAATCCTGTGATGCAAGAAGAAATTTTCGGGCCCATCCTCCCCGTCTTAAGAATGAAAAATCTAGAAACGGCCCTTCAGCAAATTCAATCACGACCGAAACCTCTGGCTTTTTATTTATTCACTCAAAATGAAAAACTAGCCGACCAAACTCTTCAGCAAATGTCCTATGGAGGCGCCTGCCTCAATGAAACGCTCATGCAGATCACAAATCCCAATATGCCTTTTGGAGGTGTGGGCGAAAGCGGTCAGGGAAATTATCATGGAAAATATGGTTTTCAGACTTTCAGCCATACTAAAAGTGTTTTAAAAAAAGGACTTCGCTTTGAGTGGCCCCTTCGATATATTCCTTATACAGCCTGGAAATTAAAATTAATTCGAATGCTGATGGGGTAGTTCCTTTTCAAACACTTCATCACCGAAGACCGATCGTGCTTTTTCAATGGCATTCAAAATACTTTGGCGACGCTCGATAAAAAAATGAATTTGTCTATCCGTCAGCTCCGACTTTAAAAAATCTGTCCACTCCTGATCTGAAGTTTCCTTCAGCTTAAGATAAATAGATTTTTTTCCTATCAAAGTTTTCATGTCCTGTAGAGTTTTCGATTTAAATTCATTCCGTTGAGAGTGAATTATTTTTCGAGACTCGTCCAATTCTTTGGGACTATAACCCTCTGTATTTTCCGTCAGCATTTTTTCTTCAAGTTTCAGTAAATTCTGGGATTTTTCATAGGACTCTATCAGTTTATTCACTTTAAATTTTGTCATTCCTTTATTAACCGAGGCTCCAGCATTACCATTATCAATGGCAATAACTCGATTATCTTTCGTGACGAGATAGTTTTCATTATGTCGGTCAAAATTACCAATCAGGTCGTCAAAAAGAACGAGTTCTGTAGGATTACCTTGAAGAACCTCCTCTTTGAGGTAGCCCACCAAAATTTGAACAGTTCCGGGAACACCTTTTAGATCTCGATATACAGTGGTCGGAACTTTCATTAAACCGAGAAATCGATCCACTTTATAAGCCATGATCTCAGCTTTTCCACCCTCGATCACATGATGGTCATGCTCATATACATCTCTTTTCCATATTCCCATAGTACCATTCTGATAGGTCACATATTGAGCTCGGCTAATTCCATGCCCCCCAACAAGTTCATGATGTGTAATCAATCCCGTTTGTAAATATCCCTTCAGGTCTTTTTCAGTATAGGAAAGAGGGCGACTGTCCTTTTTCCAGGCCTGATCTTGAATTTTTTGAAAAATAATCTGGCAGGACGAATGGGTCTGACCAAAAGATAATAAACTGATAAACAAAGTCAGAACGACAATTAAAGGCTTTGCTGTAAACCATTTTTGCAACTTCACTTCCATCAGCTCCATTCATTTTATTCTGATTTACGAATGCAATTTTGAATCCTGTCTCATTTTGATAAAATTTTTCGCACTGCATTTACGAAGACAGCCACCACGAGTTCTGCTAGTTTTTGAATGTTTGCCACATGGAGGTCTTCAGATGTCTCAGCTCAAAATAATTGCTTTTAGTATCGTCAGTTTCACACTCTTCACTGCATCTGCTCAATCGATAAAAGTATGTCAAAGATCAAGTGCTGTTAAGACGGCCATTGAAGGAGCTCTCAATAAGACATGTGATCAAATCACAACCGAAGATTTAAAGTCTGTGAAAAGCTTAAATATCTCCTACACAAACGTCCAGACTCTTGAAAAATCTGACTTGGCAGGTTTAACTCAACTACAGAGTTTATTTTTATTTGCAGACAATATTCCCAGTTTACCAGTTGATCTTTTCCAAGGTTTAAACTCACTAAAGGCCTTGTATATCTACGACGACCAACTGGCCTCTCTTCCTGAAAATATTTTTCAAGGCCTCACTTCTTTGGAAGAACTTTACTTATTTAAAAACCAATTCACTCAACTACCGGAAGGACTTTTCCGCGGATTGGTTTCTTTGCAAATCCTCGATATTGGTTATAATCAAATTGACTCTTTACCCGAAAATATTTTTCAAGACCTTAAGTCTTTGCGAATACTCAACTTAGGGCCCAATCATCTAACAACTTTACCAGAGAAACTTCTTCACCATTTAGCAGCTTTAGAAGACGTCTTTATTAATCATAATCGCATCCAAGAAATCTCTGAAGGAACCTTTGCTTCCCCTAATTTCAGCTCTACTTCTCGCGTAAGCTTGCGTGGAAACCCCCTATCTGAGGCCACGGTTAAAATGCTAGAATCTCAGCTAGCAGGACGCCTGGATTATTAATTATTATTAGTCATTTCAATTAGTTACGCCTTAACGTTGATTTTATACGTATTCATGTATATAATTATGTATATGAATACGTATTTCTTTATGTTTCGCCAAGCGTATTCCGATAGTAAAATGGTGAGGTCTTTATGCAAATCGGAAAACTCAAAGAAGAAAACAACAGTCTTTTAGAAAGTTACAAAAACTTCGGTTTTAGTAACAAAACAAAAATGCTGGACTACGCCCTCGATTTACTCCGTGAACGCATCAAAAAAAAGAAAAGACGACGAGCAAAAGAAAGAATGCTTCAGCTTTATTCGCACTCTCCTCTTGAAACATCGTTCTCAAATATAGAGGGCGAAGACTTTGAGTAAATTGTCAGTAGGAGATGTGGTTGAGGTGAACCTGGATCCCGCGCGGGGGCATGAGCAAAGAAAAATTCGCCCCTGCCTGATTATCAACCTTCATCCTAAGCTTGATTTGCTCACAATCTTTCCAATTACAGATGCAGCAGGAAAAAAAGGACGAGTTTTTGTCCCAATTAAAGATTTAAAAACATCCGGTTTAAAAAAAAACTCTGTTATTGATACATTCCAAATCCGAACTCTTTCAACAGATCGAATTTTAAGAAGGCTAGGAGAAATTTCTAAATCTGAATTATTCGAATGCCGCCGTAATATCGCTCTCATATATGAAATTGATGAAGAACACCTAACTTGAACAATAAAACTAGAAGCCTCTCCATCCTTTTTCGATCTGCGGTCTTTTGAAACCAACTCAGACGTAACTCGAGAGGGGCATACCCATAAGGCTCGGTGATTTTCCAAAGTTTCCCGATCTTTTCCTTCCACATGGCCCAAAGACTGAACCTCTTGCTGAACTTGAGGGGTTAGCTGAATGGGCGACCAAATCCAAAGCTAATTGCCTTTTAATCTAACCACCACAGAGCGAGTAGAATAAGGAAACCCGTAAAAATCCACAATGGATCCCTCTAGGATCCAAATATCAGGTGCTACCGAAATCATTCTATGATCTTGAAGGAAAAAGTTTTTGTTTTTAACCTATGGCGCCGAGCGACAGTGCTGCCCAAGCCTTTCGATCCACACTAGATTAAATGTCACTTTGACTATGACCTTTTACAAACGAGGACCTTGATGCGTATTTCGGATGTTTCCATTCGAAATCCTGTTTTTGCCTGGATGCTATTTACGGCCCTCATTGTATTTGGATTTATTTCCTTTTCGCGCATGGGAGTCAGTCAACTACCTGATGTGGACTTTCCTGTCATTTCCGTCACCATCACTCTGAATGGAGCAGCCCCTGAAATCATGGAGTCCACAGTGGTGGACCCTGTCGAGGATGCTTTATCTTCCGTTGAAGGTGTTATCAATCTCACCTCCACAAGTAAAACAGGTATTGCGACCATCACCGTGGAGCTAGACCTCGATCAAAATATCGATACAGCTCTTCAAGAAGTTCAAACACGAGTTGCTCAAGCTCAAAGACAACTACCTGACGATGTGGACCCGCCCATCATTACAAAATCAAATCCGGATGATCAGCCCATACTGTGGCTCGCTCTGACATCCACGAAGCATGACACCTACGATATGATGAAATATGCGAAGGATGTTTTGAAGGATCGCTTCACGACTATTTCAGGTGTAGGCGATATCGTTCTCGGAGGATACACAGATCCCGCTCTGCGAGTTTGGATTAAACCTGATGCTCTTCGAAAATATCATTTAGGCGTGGATGATATTTTAAATGCGATCAAGACTGAACACACAGAAATTCCAGGTGGCTTTATTCAAACGGCTAATGAAGCCTATAATGTCAGAACCATGGGTGAGGCTGACTCGGTAGCCCAGTTTAAAGATTTGGTGATCAATAAAAGAGCGGGCCAACTGATTCAAGATACATCCAATGCTCTTCGCTTGGGACAGGTTGCAAGAGTTGAAAAAGGACTTGCTGATGTTTATCGCATCTCTCGATTTGATGGAGTTCGAGCTCTTGGAATTGGGATCAAAAAACAACATGGTGCTAATGCCGTTGATGTGGCCAATGCCGTTAAACAGAAAATACAAGAAATTCAAAATGAGCTTCCTGAAGGCATGAAAGTCAGCGTGAACTTCGATACTTCTCGATTTATCGAGCAGTCGGTCCACGAAATGATCTCCCATCTTATTTTAGCTGTTATTTTAACTTCCCTTGTCTGCTGGATCTTCTTGGGAAGCTGGACAGCCACACTCAATGTTCTGCTCTCCATTCCGACTTCTATTATGGGGGCCTTTATCGGGCTCTACTTTTTTGGTTTTACTTTGAATGTATTCACCCTACTGGGACTAACCTTAGCCATCGGGATCGTGGTGGATGATGCCATTATGGTGCTGGAAAATATTTTTCGTTATAACGAAAAAAAATACGGAGCTATTGAATCTGCTATCATTGGAGCTCGAGAAATTACTTTCGCTGCCCTTGCTGCGAGTATTGCGGTTGTTGCCATTTTCCTCCCCGTAGCCTTTATGAAAGGCATTATTGGAAAATTCTTTCTTCAGTTTGGTATTACGATATCACTAGCTGTTTTACTCTCTCTTATGGAGTCTCTCACGATTACGCCGATGCGTTGTGCAACCTTCGTACACTCGGGCATTCGCTCCACACGATTAGGAAAAGCATTCGAACAAATGATGGAGAATATGAGGGTTCAGTACCAAGGACTTCTTTATAAGACTCTAGCCCATCGTTGGAAAGTTGTGATTTTTTCGGTTTTATTTGTGCTGGCTTCTTTTTTCTCCATCAAGTTTTTAAATAAAGAGATGTCTCCGTCTCAGGATATGTCGGCGTTTATTATTCGCATGAAACTCCCCATTGGATCCTCTTTAGAAAAATCCAATAATGCCTCCCGTGACCTTGAAAACTGGCTGCTCAAAAGGCCTGAAATCAAACATGTGTATGCGGCTATCGGAGGATTGGGAACCGCCAGCGCCAGCGATGCCAATAATGTCATGATGTTTATCACCATGAGGGACATTGGCAAACGCGGAATCGATCCGCATCTTCATCATGAGCTAACAGAACAAGAGTTTATGGGTGTGGTTCGAAAGCGCATGAAAGAGTTGAAAGATGTCAAAGGTGCCATCATGGATCTTTCAGCCCG